>JBAULD010000326.1:0-3658 GCA_049578005.1 Polyangiaceae bacterium | reverse complement strand
TGCTTCCGGCTCAAGGATTGGGGAGCGGCGCTCGCGAACTACCAGAAAGTACTGACCGCGTTGGGCGAGGGCGAGGGGGCCGCGCGAGCGGACGTGTACTACCGCCTGGGGCGCATCAAGCGCGAGCAGGGGCAGCCGAAGCAGGCCATCAACAATTTCGAGAAGGCGCTGGCCGTCGAGCCGTCGCACCCGGCCACCCTAGAAGCCCTCGTCGCGCTCTACGGCGAGCTCCGCGACTGGAAGCAAGTCGTCGCGTACCGCAGGCAGATCCTGGACAACGTCTTCGACGCCGACGAGCGCTTTCGCTTGCTGAACGAAATCGCGGACGTCTGGAACGATCAGGACAAAAATCCTCGAAAGGCGATCGAAGCCCTCGAAGAGGCTCGCGAGATCCAGCCCTCCAACCCGGGGCTCCTCCACAAGCTCATCGCGCTTTACCAGGCGACCGAGAACTGGTCGAAGATGATCGACACGCTCCAGGCCATCGCGGACAGTGAGAAGGATCCGGGTCGCAAGAGCAAGTTCCTCTACACGATGGCGCAGCTCTATCGGGACAAGGAGGGCGATCAGGACAAGGCGGTGGAGCTCTTCAGCGAGGCCCTCGATCTCAATCCGCAGTACCTGGAGGCATTCGAGCGCATCAACAAACTTCTGACGACGAAGAAAGACTGGAAAGGGCTCGAGCGAGCGTTCAGGAAGATGCTGCGGCGGATGTCGACGGCCAACGTGTCGAATCCGGAGCTCGAATTCAATCTCTGGCACAATCTCGGTCTCATCTACCGCGACCGGCTTCGCGACACGACGAGCGCGATCGAATCGTTCAAGATGGCGACGCGGTTCAAGCCGGACGAGGCCGTCGAGCGCCAGATTCTGGCGGAGCTCTACGAGGCGACCGGCCAAACCGAGGCCGCGGTGGGCGAGCACGCCTTGGTCCTCCAGAAGGATCCGCTGCGCGTCGATCCGTATCGAAGCTTGTACAAGCTCTACCTCCGGATGCACGAGTACGACCGCGCCTGGTGCATGTGCGCGGCGCTCGCGTTCCTACACAAGACCGACGACGAAGAGCAGCGCTTCTTCGAGGACTACCGGCCGAAGGGGATGCCTCAGGTGAAGAGCCGCCTCGACAACGAGGCGTGGGTGAGGAACGTCTTCCACAGAGACGAGAATCTCTATATCGGCAAAATCTTCGAGATGCTGACTCCCGCGGCCATCATCGCGAAGACCAACCAGCTGCGGTCTCAAAAGCAGCTTCCCGTCCTCGACAAGCGGTTCAGGCAAGATCCGGCGACCAGCACGGTGACGTTTGCGAAGACGTTCGGGTGGGCGGCCCAGGTTCTCGGCGTGGCCATCCCGGAGCTCTACGTGCGCAACGACGTACCGGGGGCGCTCATCGCGGTCGCGGCCACGCCGCCCGCAAGCGTGGCCGGCCAGACCGTGCTCACGGGCTTCACGCCTCAGGAGCTCGTGTTCATCGTCGGCAAACACCTCTCCGGATACCGCGGCGAGCATTACATCAAGAATCTCTTTCCGACGCTCAACGAGCTCAAAGTGATTCTCTTTGCCGGCGTGAAGATCGTGATGCCGGAGTTCTCGGTGCCTGGTGAGATGGCCCAAGCGGTGAATGCGACTGCGACGGAGCTCCTGAAGCACGTGCAGCCCGTGCAGCGCGAGTCGCTGAAGATCGTCGTCCAAAAGTGGATGGAAGACGGGGCGAAGGCAGATCTCAAGCGGTGGATGCAGGCGACGGAGATCACCGCGTGCCGCGCCGGGTTGCTTCTGTGCGGGGACCTCGAGATCGCGAAGAAGATCATCGCGGCCGAGCAGCAGCTTCCCGGGGATTTGCCACCTGCCGAAAAGATGAAGGAGCTTCTGGTGTTCTCGGTGAGCGAACAGTACTTCGCGGTCCGGAAGACGCTCGGCATCGCGGTCGGGTAGGGGCGGGCTTTCGGGCGCGGGCGCAAAAACGAGAGGCACCGCCAGGGCCGCGAGGACCGCCAAAGGGGGATGGTGAAATGCGAGCCGAGGCCGCGGGCCGGCGGAGGCCATTGCCGGGGCGGTGAGGGCCGTCCGCGAGCAAGTGGAGCCCGGTGGTCGAAGTCCGCGTGCCGCTCGCCGGGCACTGGGGCTCGCGTGTGCAGTCGTGTGGCCCGCCCATCGACGAGTGAAGTTCGCTCGTGAGCGAGTGGAGTTCGTTCGCGGGGGACCGGTGTCCGTTCGGCGGGGAGTGAAGTCCGTTCGAGCGGGAGTGAAGTTTGTTCGCGCAAGAGTTTGGCTCGCCTGTGCTGTGGAGTGTCTCGCCCGTCGACGACCGGAGTTCGTTCGCGCTTGAGTGAAGCTCATTGGCGCGGTCGTGGGGCTTGCCCATCGACGACCGAAGCTTGTTCGCGCATGAGTGCAGCTCATTGGCGCCTTACCGAAGCTCGTCCGCGCGGGAGTGAAGCTCGTTGGCGCTCGAGCGAAGCTCGTTGGCGCTCGAGCGAAGCTCGTGGGGCGACGGCCGAGCGCCGGAATCCGCCCACGGAGGCTCGGTCTCTGAAGGAGGAGCGCAGGTCGTCGCACAGCGAATCTCACTCGCGAAAGACCGGCGCCCGCCCCTCGACGAGCGCGGCTCAATCCGTGGACAGGGAGGGACCGAACCCGGCGAGGAGCCCTCCGTGCTCCGCGAGCGAGCGTCGGTCGTCTACGAGGAAAGCCCGCTCATCGCTCTCCGAAGGCCGGGGATCGAGGACTGGAGCTCGCGGCCGGGGTCGCGAAGGCCGGACGTGAGAGACCGAGGCTGTGCGGTCGCTTCCCCACGCAACTTCCGCTCCTGGCGCGCCGAAAGGCACGTGAAAGCGAGGTCGGGGCGATGTCGTCGACAATCGAGGAACCGCGCCTTTCGTCGACCTTGGAGATTGTCACGCTCCCCTTCGCGGGCGGATGGCTCGTGGAGGTCCAAGACGAAGCGGAGACACGACGCGTTCCTCTGGGAACCCAGGTGCTGCTCGTCGGCACGTCCCCCTCGGCCGATGTCGTGGTCCGCGACCCGACCGTGAGCGCGCGCCACTGCACACTGAGCGTGCTTGGAACCGGGGTCGCGATCGAAGACCTCGGCTCGCGCAACGGCACGTTCGTCGGCAGCGCCCGCGTTCGGGAAGCGTGGGCGCGTGCAGGGACGGCGATCTCCATCGGGCGGTGCACGCTCGTCGTCCTTTCGGCCGACTCGCGCGAACCGGTACAGCCGCCGGGCGATCCCCTGCCGGGCGTCGCGGGCGCCTCCGTGGTGATGCGCCGGCTCGCCGACCAGGTGCGTCGCCTCTCGCGGCACGCGCTGCCCGTGCTCGTGTCGGGGGAGAGCGGGACCGGCAAAGAGCTCATCGCCCGCGCGATTCATCTCGAAGGTCCGCGAAGGGCCCGTCCCTTCGTCGCAATCAACGTCACGGCGCTGCCCCGGGAGCTCGTCGAGACCGAGCTATTCGGCCATGAACGGGGCGCATTCACCGGCGCGCATGCTCGGCGGATCGGCGCGTTTGCGGAGTCCGAAGGCGGTACGCTCTTTCTCGACGAGGTCGGCGACCTTCCCCTCGAAGCGCAGCCGAAGCTCCTTCGCGCCCTCGACGGCTACGAGATCCGTCGAGTCGGCGCGCCGGGCTCCGGCAAGCGCGCCGACGTTCGCGTC
>JBAULD010000325.1:0-2424 GCA_049578005.1 Polyangiaceae bacterium | reverse complement strand
GATGATCGTGCGGGTGCGCGGCAACGACCCCGCGCGCTATCAGGTCGAGTGGTGAGAATGCGGCGAGCTTCGGTCGCGGTCCTGCTTCTCGCGCTCCTCCTCGGGGGGGCCTGCCGCCATGCCGCCGCGACCGATCGCGAGCTCGGACGCGTCCTGGCCGCGCCGGACCAAACCGCCGAAGCCGTCGCTGCTTCGGATGCCGCGGCAACGACCCCATCCACGTCCACGTCCACGTCCACGCCCACGTCCACGTCCACGTCCACGTCCACGTCCACGTCCACGTCGGGGATGGCGATGGCGATGGCGACGAGCGGTCATGTCGGACCAGAATTTCCTTTTGGACCGGCGGCGCCCGTCACGCGTTACACGTGCACTTCGGTGATCAAGGGCGGACCGTTTCGCGAGTTCCTCGCGGCGGCCGACACGCGGGTCTCCTTCGTCGACGGGGATGACCTGCTCGCGCTGGTCAACCGCTCGCCCACCGGCGCGCTACCGCCGACCTACGCTCCGCCGGACTTGGTCGACATCCGCGACGGCAGTTCGCGCTCGGCCTCCGAGTGCGACGCCGGCCGCTCGTGCCTACGTCGCGAAGCAGCCGGTTCGCTCCGCCAAATGCTCGAGCAAATGCGCGCCGACGGACTGCGTGGGGTCGTCCAGTCTGCGTTCCGAGGCTTCGGTACACAATGCTGGGTGTTCACGAGCTGGGCGCGCCAGGCGGGGGGCGGCTTCTGCGAAGCAACCGAGCAAAGCGCCCTTCCCGGCCACAGCCAGCACCAGCTGGGAACGACGGTCGATCTTTTCACGAGCGACTGGGCGGAGCGCGGTGCGAAGACTGGGCAGGGGGTATTTCGCAACGGCTTCGGGTGCACGCAAGGTGGCAAGTGGCTCGACGAAAACGCATGGCACTACGGCTTCGTCGTGCCCTATCCAATCGACCCGGACGACCGCAAAGACGGTTCGCGCTGCCTTCCCCGCTCGGACCGGAGCGTTCCCATCGATCCCAAGACGGGATACAAACAAGAGCCGTGGCACCTGCGCTTCGTCGGCGTCGACGCCGCGGCGAAGTTCCACGACGCGTGGCTCGCGAGCGCCCCGGGAACACCGCGCGAGATTACCCTCGAGCAGTGGATTCGCTGGCAGCGCGGGCTCCCGGGCGACGCCGAGCTTCCGGTCTGCGACGGGTGTGGCTGCGGGGCCTGCGCCACGCTCGCGGCCGAAGGCGAACGAACCCTTTGCGGCGACGCGTCCCTGCGTCTGGACGCGACCGGCCGCGTTGCGGCAATTCATGAGGAGCCGCGGCTCCTCGGCGCGCGGGTGTCCGCGATCGCCGGCGGCGTGGCCCTCGTCGACGTTTCCGTGCTCGCGCCCGCACACACGCCGACGCAAACGCCGGTCACGAATGCCGACGGCCCGACCTACCGCGAAGGCGACGGATACGGGTCGCTGGCGCCGTACCCTGACGCTCTGCCTCACCGGTACGACGATTTGCCTGGTGCCTGGCGGCTCGCCGTGGAGCCGGTGCCACCTGGTCCGGTGCGTTGGCCGTGGCGAGCGTCGCTCTCGAAAGCAGAGCTCGCGGCCACGTGGAATCGCGCGAATCTCGTCCTTCCCGCGAAGGCAGGCGAATCGAACGTCCGTGTTCGGATCGTGCTCCCGCGCGGGACGCACTCTCTGCAAGTCACGCTGCTGCGCGACGGACGAGAGCACGAGCTTCGGTCGGTGGAAATCGCGCCTTCCCCTTGACGCAGCAGCGAAGGTTCGGGTCAGCCTTCGAGCCTCCGTCGCCGTGGCTACGCGTTGGCGACGCGTGGAAGCTCCTGAGCGGCTAGCAGCTCGATCGATCGCAGCCGCCCTTCCACCGTGGGCGCGGGATGCACCGTCATGATCTCGTCGGCCCGGGAAAGCGCGGCGAAGCGCTCGACGTAGGCCTTCACTTCGGAGGCCACCCCGAGCGCCGCGTACCGAGTCATGGTCTTCACGTGACGACCCGCCGGCGACTCGAGCACGGCGTCCGCCTCCTCGTCGGTCCAGCTCTGGCCGCGACCCACGAGCGCACGAACGCGCGCCCGCTGCACGGCGATGAGCTGAGCCTCGGCCTCGGCGCGGGTATCGGTCGCGAGCACGTTGAGGCCCGCAATGACGTAGGGCGCGTCGAGCTGCGCCGACGACCGGAAGTCTCGGCGGTAAAGATGGACCGCCTGCTCGAGCAAGTCGGGCGCGAAGTGCGACGCAAAGGCATAGGGCAGGCCCAGGCGCGCGGCGAGCTGCGCGCCGAAGAGCGACGAACCTAGAATGTAGAGCGGCACGTACGTGCCCTTGCCTGGCGTGGCCTCGACCCCGGCGACACGCGTCTCGTCGCCGAGGTAGGCCTGCAGCTCGAGCACGTCGCTCGGGAAATCGTCGGCCTCCATCGGCGAGACGCGC
>JBAULD010000324.1:0-1856 GCA_049578005.1 Polyangiaceae bacterium | reverse complement strand
AGCCCGGCACAAGCAGTTGCAGCCGTCAACGTGGTGGTCAAGTACACAACGGATCTCGGCATGGAGCTCAACCGCAGCAAGAGCGAGTGGTTCAGCCTCGCCCCTCCCCCGCAGGACTCGGTGTGCTGGCATTTCAAGCGCACCTCCGGGTCCATCAAGTTGCTCGGCGCGAACATCGGGGCCCTGCAAGAGTACGAAGTGTGCGACCTCAACAAGCGCCTCTCGGGGAAAAGCGACCTCTTCTTCGAGCGCTTGTCGAAGATACGGGGCAACATCGCCACAGCCCTGCTTGGCTCCTGCGGAGTGCCACTGATGTCGTACGTCGTTCGCACCCACGAACCGGCGGTATCGCGTGATCTGGCTCTCGCCTTCGACGCCAAGGTCCAGACTGCGTGGTCGTCCATGGCAGGCATCGTCCCCGACAAGGCCAACGTCGTCCTCGCGCACCTGCCGTGCAACATGGGCGGCATGGGGTTCTCGCGCAATGCGCTCATTGCGGATGCCGCGTACACAGCTTCCCGAAACACCGCTCTGGACCTGGACGGACCTCGCCTGCAGCGGACGCTCACGGAGAGCGCGAATGCCAGTCTTGCGCGAGAGCTGGCCGCCTCGGGCCCACACTTGGCGCGTCTGCTGGAGCAGTGCAGCATGTCGGGGACTTCGGCGTGGTTTCGTAGCCCTCTTCTACACGTGAACCCCGACGATTTCTCGGCTGCGATGCGCCTGAGACTCGGCACCCCGTCGAAGAATGCGCCCGCCACCGCCTCGTGCCCCGGATGTCGCAGGCTCATGGAGATCCACGATTGGATGGAGCACGTGACGTGCTGCGCGCTGCTGAAGGGCTACAACGCATCCTCCCGTCATGCAGGCCTGAAGACGGGCTTCAAGCGGATGTGCAGCCTCGCCCTCGTGCCCGTGGACCAGAACGAGCCGAGGGAGTACGCCAAGCAGGCCTGCCCGGGCTGCAAGGTGTTCTTTGAAGTGGACGGCATCGAGGCGCACAAGATGACGTGTCCGCTGATCACAAGCGGTGCCATCCGCTCCACCGTGACCCACACCTCCGGCCCAGACATTCGCTGCTACCCCGGGCGCACATACACGATCGACGTCACCGTCATCGGCTCCTGTTGCCCCTCCATGCGCGCGACGAAGCTGGAGCAGCTCTTCAAGGAGAAGGCGACCGAGAAGCGCAACCGCTACGCGGCGGCATGTGAGGAGAGGGGCGAGGAGTTCGTCGTGGCCGCGGTGTCCTCGTGCGGCCACATCGCGAAAGAATTTCGGGCGATGATCTCCACCGTCTGCGGCGCTGCCAACAAGCTCGACCACTTCCAGGAGAGCGCAACCCTGAGCACTCTCGTCGTCATGGGCTCGGGCCACGCGCTGCGCACCGCGGAGCTCAAACGCGGCATTGCCCCCCGCTCAAGTGTCTCCGCCAACCACGCAGAGCCCTACCGCTCGTCGGCGCACCCGCAAGGCTCCGAGGACGCAGCAGCGCCGCACGCGCCCACGATCCCGCTTGACGTGCCAGCACCGAATGCCGCAACAGCCGCTCTTCTGGCGGCGCACGAACTCGCAGCGCGTCAAGCCGACCTGAGCCGCCGCGTGGCCGAACAACAGCTCGACGATAGTCGGCGCGCGCTCGCAGAGCAAAGGGCGGTATTCGAGAAGATGCAAGCGGAGGCCGTCGGGCGAGCCGCGGCGGCGGAGGCCGAGTTGATGCGCCGTGCCGAGTCATCTGCCGTACCGCAACCAGCGCCACCCGACGACATTGAACGGGAGGCCGCCTTCCAGCGTCGGCTCTTTGAACAAGCTGCCGCCGCGGCCGAGGCAGTCGCTGCGGTCAAGCGGAAGGCGGC
>JBAULD010000323.1:0-2021 GCA_049578005.1 Polyangiaceae bacterium | reverse complement strand
AGGATTCGGTGGCTTCGGCGGCTCGAGTGGTTTCAGCTTCGGTGGTTCGAGCGGATTTGCCGGATTCGGCGGATTCGGCAGTTCGAGCGGCGCCGGCGGATTCGGTGGGTTTGGTGGATTCGGCAGTTCGAGCGGCGCCGGCGGATTCGGTGGGTTTGGTGGATTCGGCAGTTCGAGCAGCTCCGGCTCGGGAAGCAGCGGCGCAGGGAGCAGCAGCAGTAGCTCCGGGGCAGGCGGATCCGGGGCAGGCGCGGGGTCAAGCAGCAGCGGAGCCGCGGGCTCGTCGAGCGGTGGCATGGCCACAGGCGGTTCGAGTCCGACGATGATTCCGGCCGTCTCCGGGACTTGCCCGACGTTCAAAAATGGTAGCACCGTCACCGTCAGCGCGGGTGGAGGCTCGATTCAGGCGCAAATCTGGATGGGATCGTCTTCCATGCAGGGTGGCCCGCTCATCCTGTACTGGCACGGGACGGGGAGCAGCCCCTCCGCGGAAGTGCCGATCGCGTTCGACACGACTGCGCTCGCGAACGCCGGAGGAATGATCGCAGGATTCGTCTCGTCGAGCAGAACCGGGACTACGACCGGAAATACCGGCGACGCCGTGTGGTACGAAAGCGACGCGGCCTTCGCCGACCAAGTGGTCGCGTGCGCCATCCAACAGCTGAACATCAGCCCGCGACGAATTCACACGGCGGGATATAGCGCCGGCGGACTCCAGACTGTCTACATGTGGTACGGGCGCTCGGGCTACATCGCGAGCGTCATCAGTTACTCGGGAGGGGATGCGACGATAAACAAGGCACCGTCGCAAGACCCCACCAACGTTCCGGCCGCCATCGCGGCGCACGGTGCGATGGGCTCCGACGACCTGATCCTCGATTTCGCCTCTGCGAGCGCGACGTGGGAATCGGAAATCAAAGCGGATAACGGCTTTTCCATCGACTGTAACGACGGGGGCAACCACCTCGCGTTCTTCAGCACGCGCGCACCGGGTCTGAAGCCGGTCGCACTTCAGTTCTTCCTGGATCACCCCTTCAAGGCGCCCAATACGTACACGACGCTGCCCTCGGGATTCCCGAGCTACTGCCATATCGATTGAAGGGGGAGGTCGCGAGGAAGAACTTCATGTCACCACTACCTTGCAGACAATCGACGTCCGTGGGACTCTTAGAGGTCCCTCCGCCGGGGAACCATCCCCGCGCGCAATTGGCAAAGATGCGATCTCGCACCGACGAACACACAGGTACCGTCCGTACCGCGGTATCTGTACCGGCCCATCCGCACATCGTGGCGATGTGGCCCGGGGGCATGGTCTCCAAAGAACTACCCCGCACCGGTCGGGTGACCGTCGGACGATCGCCCACGTGCGACATTCCCATCCAGCACAGTTCGGTCTCCCGCGAGCACGCCGTTTTTCACGGCGGCTCGCCTGTCGAAGTCGAAGACCTCGGAAGCACCAACGGTACGACCGTCGGCGGGATGCCCATCACCAAGTCGACGCGCGTGGCCGTCGAGCCGGGAATCGTCATCGCGATCGGAGCGGCCGTGCTGGTCGTCCACGGCGGTTTTGCCCCGCTCTCCCACGCGACCGAGCCGCAGCCGCCTTCGCTCGGGAGGCCGGAGGAACGGGCGCTCATCATCGCGGACGACCGGATGCGCGAGCTCCATCGCGTGGTCGATCTCGTCGCCAAGGGCGATCTTTCGGTCGTCTTACTCGGCGAGACCGGAACGGGCAAAGACGTACTGGCCGACGCGATTCACCACCGATCGCCCCGCGCCGGGGCGCCGTATGTCCGCATCAACTGCGGCGCATTGCCCGACCAGCTCCTGGAGAGTGAGCTATTCGGATACGAGCGCGGCGCCTTTACCGGTGCGGTGCGGCCCAAAGCCGGCCTGTTCGAGATGGCCGACGGCGGCACTGTATTCCTCGACGAAATTGCCGAGCTACCGCTTTCGATGCAGGTCAAACTGCTCCGTGTTCTCGAGAATCGCGAGATCACGCGCGTCGGAGGGGTCAGACC
>JBAULD010000322.1:0-3110 GCA_049578005.1 Polyangiaceae bacterium | reverse complement strand
CCCGAAGCTCGCCGAGAGCATGAAGGTCGACGCGGCGCTCGGAACGCTGCTTTACCTCGCCGCATGCCACGAGAAGCAAGGACTGACGGCGTCGGCGTTCGCCGAATTCTCGTCGGCCGCCGAGGGGGCGCAGCGCACGAACCGCGGCTATCGACTCCAATTCGCCGAGAGACACAAGACGGCGCTCGAACCCAAGTTGTCGACGGTCCTCATCCACGCGGCGATAACGGCAGGAATCGAGGTCCGCGTCGACGAAGGACCATTTGCCTCGACGGCCATCGGGAGTCCGCTGCCGCTCGACCCCGGCGAACACCAGATTGAGGCGAGGGCGCCCGGCCACGTGTCATGGCACACGAGCATCACGGTGCCGCCGGACCACGCGGCGCTCACGGTCACGGTTCCGCCGCTCGATCCCGATCGGACCGCGGCGACCAGTGCCGAACCGGCGGAGGAATCGACCGAACCGGAAAGCGAGCCGGCGCCCAGCCCGACGTCCTCCACTCCGCCGGGCGACGCCGTCCCGGCGCAGTCTCGCCTACTTCTCTGGAGCGCAGCCGGCCTGGGAAGCGCGGGGATTCTGGCCGGCACCGTACTCGGCGTGATGACGTTCAGCGCCCGCGACAGCGCGCGCTCCGAGTGCCCGAACAACCAGTGCGTCCCTGGTGGGCTCGACGAGATCGCTCGAGCTCGAACCTACGCAACCCTCTCTACGGTGGCATTCGGCGCTGGTTTGGCCGGAGCGATCGTGACGGGCTACCTCTTGATTCGGGAGGGTTCGCAGGCGAGCCGCGCGCCAGCGGCCACGGCGCGCTTTCCGACGCTGGTCCCCAGCATTTCTCCCCGGCAGGCGGGCCTCTCCTTCCTGGGGCGATTCGAATGAAGGGGGGTCGGTTCTCGGACCAAGCGGCAGCGACGATCGTCCGGGCGTGCCTCGTTGGGCTGACCTGCGCACTTCCCGGCGCCGGCCTGCTCGGTTGCAACTTCGTCGCCGGTCTCGACCAGTTCGACAACGCGGTAGCGGAAGATACGGCGTCCGATGCCGCTTCGTCGGGCGACGATTCGGTACAGGTCCAAGGCTCCCCGAGCAACGGGATCGATTCCGGAGCAACTGGCGACCCCGGTGCGGACCAGGGCCCGCCCAGCGGAGATGACAGCGGCAGCGCCCCGCCGCCGATGTGGCCGTCGGATTCCGGTTTCTCGGAGACGCCCGATGCGGGGACGACCTCTCCACCCGGGGACATGGCGGTCCAAGATTCCGGCCACGGCCCCAGCAATGAAGGCGCACCCTCGATGATGCTCGACCCCGGCGCCGACGCGGCGAACCCCGTGGACGCGGCGAAACCCGTCGATGCGGCCGGCCCCGACGCGGGCCCGACCGGACCGTGGTGTGCGACTCATGTGTCCCCGGCGACGCTCGACTGCCACGACTTCGATGAAGGACAGTCGCCGCAGACCGGGTTTTCCAATAACTACTTCTCGGGCCGGTTCGCGACCGTGACAACCACGGACTTTGCACCCGGTTCCCCTCCGGGTTCGCTCCTCCTTTCGACTCCCCTTCTCGACGCAGGCGCCCCGGCGCAGGACGAGCAATTCAACGACCTCGTCGCATTTCACCCGAAGGTCGAATTGAGCTTCGCGCTCAAAATCGTCGACTACGACCCGGGCGCGGGCGATGTCAGCCTGTTTCGGATTTCCTACCAGACCGGCACGTGGGCGATGCAGTTCGATTTTCAGCAGCACGGCGCGAGCTTCACCGAGACGAGCACGGCGGACGGCGGGACCAAGCACACGACTTACTCCGCGGCGCAGCCGACCACGCTAGACGCCTGGACGAACGTCGATTGCCTGATCGACTTCAATGCACACACGCTCTCGCTTTCCTACGATGGAAAAGCCGTCCTGAGCGATCAGCCGATTCAGATTCCCAACGACAAGAACCCGCAAATCTTCGTTCAGACCGGACTCAACTACCTCGTGGCCCCGGCAAAGCCGATGATGATCTACGAGGACAACATCGTGATCGCGGCTCCGCTTTAGTCCGTTTCAATTCGGGACTGGGGAGCGCCACATCGACTCGCGCAGAGCAGCGCCCCCGTTTCCGTGGTGTTGTGCTTGGTTCAGGAGGCGTCGTGCCGTAGCGCGATCCGCGGAGCAAGAGGTTTGCCCGCCCGACGAGAGCGAGCAAGCATGGGCTAAGGACTACTGGCCGACGTGCTCGTCGGCCCGCGCGGCTGCGTCATCGACCGCCGCTACGGTTCCGGTCGAACGGGCGCCTGCGAGCCCAGCGACTTCGAGAAGATGACCTTCGCCTCTCCTGGCGCGTAGAAGTCGGGAATCCGCCCCCGTTCGTCGTAGCCGCGTGCCCGGTAGACCGGCGTGCTCGATCGAGCGCCGGTCCGTCGCTGGTCTCGATGACGACCACCCGGCCACCGTGGCGGCGGATGACCGCCTCCGCGCCAGTGATCAGCTCGTTGCCCAGCCCCTCGCCTTGCGCGGAAGGGTGGACCCCGATCCACCAAATGTCCCGGTTCGGAGCGCGAGCTCGACGAGGGCGTGGATTTCGTCGGCACCAGGAGGGCGGAGCACGTGGAGACTACGCGGCGGCTCACTGTTGGTTTCGCTCTCGCCTCGACGGATCTCATCGGTCACCTCGCGGGCGGGGGCGGCTTCGGCTGGTGCGACACGGATTCTCGCCGCTCGCCAAGGCGGCTACTCGTCGACAAGCCGACAGTTGGCGCAGTAGCGGCATCGGGCGAGGCTAGGTCGGTCGTACATGTGCCGCCCGACAAAACGGTCCAACGGGACCGGCACTCGGCGGAGACCCAGGACAGCCACGACCACCCACGCCGGTTGAGCGGCAGCCGCCAGTGTCCTTGAGACGTCGGCCATGTTGCGCGGGTAGGAGCTACCACGGTTCGTCGGGCTCGCTTGTCTTCTCGGCGGATACAGTTGCGAGTCGAACATGCCGACGACCGAGTCCACTCGACGCACGACCGAGTCCACTCGACTCACGACCGAGTCCACTCGACTCACGACCGAGTCCACTTGACTCATGACCGAGTCCACTCGACGCACGACCGAGTCCACTTGACGCACGACCGAGTCCACTC
>JBAULD010000321.1:0-1571 GCA_049578005.1 Polyangiaceae bacterium | reverse complement strand
GACGCGAAGCCACGAGCCGTACGATCTGCTCATCGTCGGCGGTGGCCCGGCGGGTCTCATCACGGCCCGCGCCGCGCTCGGCCAGGGCGCCCGCGTCGCGCTCGTCGAGCGTGACCTTCTGGGCGGGGTCTGCCTGAACGCGGGGTGCATCCCTTCGAAGGCGCTCATTCGCACAGCACGGCTCTATCGCGAGATGCGAAACGCCGAGGCGCTCGGGGGCCGGACCCCGGGTGGGATCGTGTTCGACTTTCCCGCGGTGATGGAGCGCATGCGACGCATTCGCGCGCGCCTGGCCCGGCGCGAGCCGGCCGAGAGACTGACCGCGATGGGCATCGACCTCTACGCGGGCCATGCGCGCTTCGCGGGCGCCGATTCGGTCGTCGTGGGAGACCTCACGCTGCGCTTCGAGGCGGCGCTCGTCGCGACCGGCGGACGGGCCGTGCGTCCGCCCATCCCCGGTCTGGAGGAGGCGGGGTACCTGACCTACGAGAACGTCTTCGATCTGACCGAGTGCCCTGAGCGGCTACTCGTCATCGGCGGCGGCCCGACCGGATGCGAGCTCGCGCAGGCATTCGCCCGCCTCGGATCGCAGGTCACCCTCGTCCAGACCGAACCGATGTTCCTCGGCCACGAGGAGCGCGACGCCGCGCAGCTGCTGTCCGACGCGCTGGCGCGCGACGGGATCGCGATCCGCCTCGACACGGAAACGATCGGCGTCCGTACCGAAGGCAGCGGCAAGGTCGCGGATCTGAAGCGCGAGGACACGGCGCACACGGTCGCCGTCGATCAGATCCTCGTGGGGGTTGGCACCCTCCCGAACGTGCGCGACCTCGGACTGGAAGCGGCGGGCGTGGCTTTCGATTCGACCGAGGGGATCGCCGTCGATGACTTCCTTCGGACCAGCAACCCTCGCATCTTCGCCGCGGGCGACGTCTGCGCGGGGACCCGGTTCCCGCACGTCGAGAGCGCCGCGGGTCGAATCGTCGTCGCCAACGCGCTAAGGGGCGGCCGTGAGCGGCTGAGCGCAGAGATCATCCCGTGGTGCACCTTCACGGATCCGGAGATCGCGCACGTGGGGATGTACGTCACGGAGGCGCGCCGGAAGAACGTCCCGGTGAAGACCTTCACCATCCTGATGCACGAGGTCGACCGCGCCATCGTTGACGGCGAGGAAGACGGCTTCGTGAAGCTACACGTTCGGGAGGGCACGGCCGAAATCCTCGGCGCGACTGTGGTCGCCAGCCACGCGCGAGACCTCATCAACGAGATCTCGCTGGCGATGAGCGCCGGTCTCGACCTCCACGCCCTGACCCGCGTCAACCAGCCCTATCCAACCCAGTCGCAGGCCATCAAGATGGCCGCGCGCGCGGGCGTCGAGCACCTCCTGCGCTCGTCCAGCTCGTACAGTGAGTCCGGGCGCCCTCCGACGGTAGGTCGTCGATGACGAACAATGTCCGTTCGGACAAGCGGCCACTCGTCCCACGCTCACGCCCGCTTTTCGAACCCCGCAACCCCGACCCATCGTTCTACCGCGGAAGTTTGGCGGTTTCTCTGCGAAACGGGAACTGATC
>JBAULD010000320.1:0-3241 GCA_049578005.1 Polyangiaceae bacterium | reverse complement strand
CGGATTCGTCGTCGACGACGCGATCGTGGTCACGGAGAACATCACCCGCTCGATCGAGCACGGGAACTCGCCCCTCGAGGCTGCGTTCCAAGGCGCGAAGCAAATAGGCTTTACTATCGTTTCGATCACGGTATCGCTCCTGGCCGTCTTCGTTCCAATTCTACTCATGGGGGGAATCGTCGGGCGGCTGTTTCGCGAGTTTGCGGTCACACTCAGCGTGGCCGTCGCGATGTCGGCGCTCGTGTCGCTCACGCTGACGCCAATGATGTGCTCGCGCATGCTCCGGCCAGAGCACGGCGCCTCCAAGGGTTGGTTCTACCGCGCCTCGGAGCGGGGCTTCGACGCCGCCCTCGCCTTCTACGAGCGGGGACTGCGCTGGGCGCTCGCGCACCGTACGACCATGCTGTTCGTAACGCTGGCCACCGTGGCCGCCAACGTGGCCCTCTTCGTCATCGTTCCCAAAGGGTTGTTCCCGCAGCAGGACACGGGTCTTCTCATGGGGTCGACGCAGGCGGCGCAGGACGCCTCGTATCCGGAGATGCTTCGCCTTCAAACCGCGGTCAACGAAGTGCTCAACGCCGATCCCGACGTCGATCACTTCGTCTCGTTCATCGGGTCCGGAGGAATGGGAACGGGCAACACGGGGTCGGCGTTCATCACGCTCAAGCCGCTACCGCCGCGCAAGGCGACCCCCGACGAGATCCTCGCCCGCTTGCGCGGGAAGCTCTCGAAGATCGAGGGCATCACTACGTATTTGCAGTCGAGGCAAGACGTCAATGTCGGCGGCCGAATGGCGCGCACCCAGTATCAATACACGATCGAAGACGCGAACTTGGCGGAGCTCCAAGCCTGGACGCCGAAGATGCTCGAGGCGTTTCGCAAGCTGCCGCAGCTCAAGGACTTGAACAGCGATCAGCAAAACTCCGGACTTCAAGTCGACGTCGATATCGATCGCGACACCGCGTCACGCGTGGGCGTGACCGCGCAGGCAGTGGACGACGCGCTTTACGACGTCTACGGGCAGCGGCTCGTGGCCAAGACGTACACTCAAATGAACGAGTACTACGTCGTCATGGAGGCTGCGACGCCCTACCGGCAGTCGCCGGATTCGCTCGACGGCATTTACGTCAAGAGCGGTAGCGGCGCGGCCGTTCCGCTGCGCGCCATCGCCACGGTTTCGCTGTCGATGACGCCGCTCATCATCAACCACAATGGACAGTTTCCGGCGACCACTCTCTCGTTCAACCTTTCGGCGGGCGCGTCTCTCGGCGAGGCCGTCGACGCGATCCACAAGGCCGAACTGGCGATGCAGTTGCCCCCGAGCATCCACGCCGACTTTCAGGGGACGGCGCAGGCGTTTACCTCCTCGCTCAAGAGCGAGCCGCTCCTCGTCACGGCCGCTCTCCTCGCGGTGTACGTCGTGCTCGGGATGCTCTACGAGAGCTACATTCACCCCGTCACGATCCTGTCGACCTTGCCGTCGGCCGGAATCGGGGCGCTCGTGGCGTTGATGCTGTTCGGCGCGCAGCTCGATGTCATTGCCATCGTGGGTCTGCTCCTTCTCATCGGGATCGTGAAAAAGAACGCGATCCTGATGGTCGACTTCGCGCTCGAAGCCCAACGAAACGACGGGTCCAAAGCGGAGGAAGCGATCTTGCGCGCCGCGCTCATGCGTTTTCGTCCCATCATGATGACGACCTTTGCCGCGCTGTTCGGCGCTCTGCCTCTCGCGTTCGGCCACGGTCTCGGTTCGGAGCTGCGTCGTCCGCTCGGGATTACGATCGTCGGTGGCCTGCTCGCCTCCCAGCTCGTCACGCTCTATACGACTCCCGTGGTCTACCTGGCGCTCGAGCGGCTCACGCACCGGAAGGGCCGTGCATCGGGCCAGGCACATGCGCGTCCGTCGCCCGCAACCGCGGAATGACGGCGCGCAAAGCAAATAGGGCCGGGAGGGCCGGTCCGAGTCCTTACTGGGGAACGCCCTGTCCGGCGTCCTGACCACTGCCTGGGGGCGCCAGGCACGAAGTCAAGTCGAAGAGCATGAACTCGAGCGCCTTCTCTTGAGGGGAGAGCGCGACGCCGGCGTTGCACCCGCTCGGCACGACACCACCGGCCGGAGGACTGGACGCCATGGCCGATTCTCCGTAGTCGCCCGAGTTTCCGCCGACGTGAAGATCGCTGTAGACGAAGCGGCCGCACGTCGTTTCGGTTCCCGGCGCCTTCGTATCGTAAGAAAAATACAGGGTCGAGTTCAACGTCGAGCTCGACACCAGTGGATCGTTCGTCGAATTGGGGTCCTCGAAGGGGGAGCCGGCCACGTCGAAGTTGATCCAGGGGATTGCAGTCTGTGGCATCGCGGTGGGAATGTCGATGTTGTGTCGGGCCTGATAGACGAGGAGCTCGTTCTTGGAGTCGACCGCGCCGGTCGCCTGGAGGAAGGCGAGCAACGACTGCCCTTCGTAGAAGGGATTTCCGTTCGGGAGTGTGGTCTGAATCACGCCGTGCGACGTCGCCAGCTGGTTCGAGTTCTGCGTGTACCACATGCCGAAATCAGGAAACGGCGCACCAAGAAACCACGCATAATGATAGTGGGAAGCGAAGACGCGCCCGCCCGCTTGCCCGTACGCGTAGAGGTTTGCCGGGTTCGCCTTCATCGTTTCCGCCCCTTCGCACGAGAGGAGCACCGCATCGTATTGGGAAAGGTGATCCGGCGAGTCCCACAGGGCCGCAGAAGACTGCGGCGCAGCCGGCGACGTGTTCGGCGCGGCATTGGGGTCGGATCCTTGGTAGATGTGCACGTGGCCGCCGCCGGCCGTGCCGGGCCCGGGTACATACTCTTGCTTGTCGACGCCAACGCGCGTGAGCAAACATTCGAGGGTATCGGCTCCTCCGGTCGAGATCGCGACGTCGGGGAGATCGCCGGGAAACATCACTCCGCTCCCAGGCCGACCCTGGGGGAGACGAAGCGTCTTGTCGGGAACGTCGTTCTCCATCCCGCAGGTTACGGCGACTCGGGTTTGGTAGCGCCACTTGCCCACTTGTACGACGATGGGCACAGACCCGCCGGTCTTCGGGGACGGCGCGCCTGTGATCGTGAACGACCCGTCCGGCTTGGTCAGGTCGTACGCTCCGACGAAGCCCCCAGTATAGAGCTCCGAGCAGTTGCAGGTGAGGCCCGTCGGCATCGGACCCGGGGTCGTGTAGGGCACCCACACGGCGGCGTTGTAAACGGGATTGTTAC
>JBAULD010000319.1:0-7180 GCA_049578005.1 Polyangiaceae bacterium | reverse complement strand
CCCCCCGGGGCGCGAGTGGTAGAAACCGCGTCAGCCGCAGCGGAGCCCCGAAGGGATTGAAGTTAAGGCCACGCCGGAGGGGCGCAGCGGAGGCTGCACGAGACAGATTACGGCTGGGGGGTCTTCGGGGGGAGCGGCCGCGCTCCCCCCGGGGCGCGAGTGGTAGAAATCGCGTCAGCCGCAGCGCAGCCCCGAAGGGATTGAACTTAAGGCCACGCCGGAGGGGCGCAGCGGAGGCTGCACCAGGATAGCGTGACCATCTCGCGGCTACGTGTTACAGCGCCTCGCCGAAATGCTCGACTTCTTCCGTCAGCGCGGCTTATCGAACGTCATCTACGGCGCGATCATCGTCGCGACCATTTTTGCGTTCGTCGTCACCTTTCGTCCGAACGCCACCTCTCGGACGGCATCGCTGTCGGAACGATGTGTAGCCCGAGTGCGAGGGCGGTGTATCGACCCGAAAGACTTCGGTTCCGCGTACAGAATCCTCGTACCGTCGAGGAGCGGCTCCCAGTCGCGCAAACTGAACCTCAAGCGAATCGCCCTCGACGGCCTGATCGAGCGCGAGCTCCTTGACGACGAAGCGAAACGCCTGGGCATCGGCGCTACAGACGCGGAGGTCACCGATCAGCTCTACGCGGGGTACGTGCGCGTCAGCGTTCCAGCTGCCGACGCGTCGGTGGCCCAGTCGATCCTCCTCGAAATGTACCAGTCCTATGCGCGCGCTGGCTTCGTGTCGCAAGAGGTTGCGCAGGCGCACTTCAACGACCGCGACACGGCCATCCCCGTAGACTTCCGGGACACGAAGAGCAAAGCGTTCGACATGAAGGTTTACGAGCGCCGGGTTCGGGAGCTCAGCAACCGCTCGACGACCGAGTTTCGGGAAGAGCAAGCGCGCGAGCTCTTGGCCGCCAAGATGCGCGACGTCGTGCGCGAGCCCGTTCGCGTCAGCGGGGCCGAGGCTCGCGAGGAGTACGAACGCAGGTACAGCACGGCCACCGTGACCTGGGTACCCGTGAAGGAGTCGTGGGCTGCCCGATGGGCCGTCGACGTCAAGCCCGCCGATGTGGACGCCTGGGTCAAACAGCACCAGGCCGAGTTCGACAAGACGTTCAACGAGCGCAAGTTGGACGACGAGCCGAAAGCGGGGCACATCCGCCATATCCTGCTCAAGCTCCCCTACGGTTCTACGGACGACGAAAAGGCCATCACGCTGGGAAAAATGTCCTGGGCCGCCTCGCGCCTGCACGCAGGAGAGTCGTTCGCCGAGGTGGCTCGGGAGGTATCCGAAGACACCGGTAGCGCACAAAAAGGCGGCGATGTCGGCGACAAAACCGACGGCTTCGTCACTCCGTTCAAGGCGGCGGCGGACGCGCTCAAACCCGGCGAGACGACCGCAGGCGCCGTCGAAACGCAGTTTGGCTACCACCTCATCGCTCGCGATGATCCCGCCAAATCGGCCGAAATCGAAGCGCAGGTGAAACGAGACGTCGCCCGCAATCTGTATGCGCGAGCAATGGCGACCGAGGCCGCACAATCGATTGCACGGCGGATCGCGGACGAGCTGCGTCAAGCCAAGAGCGCGGAGGACGCGGCCCAGAGCGCATCGGATCGATACGGTCACGACAGCCGCGACTCGAAACCGGGGTTGAAAGTGCTCGCCACGGCCGTTTCCCCGACGCAGGACGGTGGCACGGGGCGCGGGGCTATCGACCCTCGAACGGCGGACGCCGGTGACACCGGCGCGCGCGCCTCGGCACCAACGTTGAACCGCCGTTTCGACGCAAGCACCGACCCCGATCGGCCGCAGCCGCAGACGTCGAGCGCGTTCAACGGCGGAGGCGACCCGTTCCCTGGTCTGTCGCCGGAGGGGACGACCAAGGTCGTTCGTTTCGCCTTCGGGGGAGCGGAAGGTGCCGTCATGGCCGAGCCGGTTCGGACGGCGGACGGCTTCGTCGTCGTCCAGCTCAAGCAGCACAAGATCGCAACCGACGACGAGTTCCAGAAGCACCGAGATACGTTCGAAGCGGATCTGCTCCGCGCGAAGCGCGATGAAACGCTGTCTCTCTATGTCAAAAGGTTGCGCGAACAGGCAAAGGCCGACATCAAGATCGATTCGTCCTACATCGAGGAGCCTCGAGCCGATGCCGGAGCAGGGAGCGCCAGCGACGAAGAAGATGAATACTGACCGTTGGAGTCGGGAGTTCCGACCGACCAGGCAGGGTACCGAGAGAATGCAGTACCGCAGTGCCACGCTGAGCAGCAACGGTCTACGGGTCGTAGTGGCACCGCTTCCGCAACTGCATCGCGCGCACGTGGCTCTCTGGGCGCGGGTCGGGTCGCGGTTCGAAACGCGCGAAGACAACGGGATCAGCCACTTTCTCGAGCACATGATTTACCGAGGGACGCGCCGCGTTCCGAGCGCCCACGCCGTGAACCTCGCGTTCGAGCGGCTCGGTGGATCCCTGTTCGCCTCGACCCAGGTCGACCACGGCATCTTCTCGCTCACGCTCCCGCCGGAATCGCTCGATGAAGCCTGCGCGCTATTCGGCGAAGTCTTGTCGGAGCCGGCATTTCTCGACATCGACATCGAGCGTGGAATCGTCATCGAGGAAATCCTGGAAGATCTGGACGACGAAGGGCGACAGGTCGACGCGGACAACCTCTCGCGCGCCCTCATCTACCGAGACCATCCCCTCGGTTTCACGATCACGGGGAGCGACGCCCACGTGCGGTCCTTCGACGAAGCCGCGCTCCGACTCTGGCACGAGCGACACTACACGGCCGCCAACGCTGTCCTGGCATTCGGCGGCGCAGTGGATCCGGATCTTGCACTGCGGTTGGCCGAGCGCAGCTTCGGGGGCTTCGCCCGGGGCGAACGCATCGCGTCCGAGCCGCCGCGGCACCTACAAAAGCGCGCGCGCTTTCAGATGGTCGACAACGTGTCGAGCCAGACGGAACTCCGCGTCTGCTTCCGAGCTTTCGCGGAAGGGCACCCGTTGAGACCGGCGCTCGACGTCTTGATGCGGATCGTCGACGACGGAATGTCGACGCGTCTCTACCACCGGCTCTGCGACGCTCGCGGGCTTTGCTACGACATCTCGGCCGCGTACGACTGCTACGAAGACGACGGTGTCGTCGACGTGGCTGCCGGCGTGCAACACAAGCGCGCCGCGCTCGTCACGCGCGAAGTGCTGGCAATGTTCGAAGAGCTTGCGCGTGAAGGCCCAACCGACGAAGAGATCGAAAAGGCTCGACGTCGCATCGCATGGGACGTGAGGGGTCTTGCCGACTCGGCCGAGGAGTCTGCGGCGTTCTACGCGTCCGGAACGCTGTTCGAACGATTCACCACGCCCGAGGAGCACGTCGCGGAGCTTGTGGAAGTAAAGGGGGCAGATGTGCGCGAGGCAGCTCGGCAGCTGGCGCGGCCCGAGCGCCTCAACGTGGTCGCCATCGGCTTGCAGAGCGGCGAAGACACTGAGCTTGCCGACGTCGTCCAGGGCTGGTCCGGAGTCGATTAAGCGCTGACGGCCGTGTGGATTGCTAAGCCGCAGGAAGCGGCAGTCTCGAGCTCACCTACATTTCCGTGATTCGTGGGTGGATTGCGACACGTCAGCCTGGCATTCGGCGATGCAGGCGAGTGGGCTTGGCGAGACCGCTTGTATGCCGTACTTTAATATGGAAGCATGGCCGCCGTAGCGAAGAATCTGGCCCCGATTCTCGGGCGTTACGTGCTTCACGGTGAAATCGCGAGCGGCGGAATGGCGACCATCCATCTGGGGCGCCTCCAGGGCGCAGCCGGTTTCACGCGTTCGGTGGCCATCAAACGTCTGCATGCGCAATATGCGAAGGATCCCGAGTTCGTCGCGATGTTCGTCGACGAGGCGCGGCTCGCCGCGCGCATCGCCCACCCAAACGTCGTACCGACGCTCGACGTCGTCTCCCAGAACGGGGAGCTGCTCCTCGTCATGGAGTACGTGCGAGGCACTTCGCTGTCGCGACTCTTTCGAACATTGAATCAACGAGGCGAGCGCATACCCCCACGGATCGCGGCGTCGATAATCGCCGGCATGCTCCACGGTCTGCACGCCGCCCACGAAGCCAAGGGCGAAAGCGGCGAGCCGCTCCACATCGTGCATCGCGACGTATCGCCACAAAACGTTCTCGTGGGAACCGACGGCGTCGCGCGAGTGCTCGACTTCGGAGTGGCGAAAGCCACCGGCCGATCGCAGTCGACGCAGCTCGGACAGCTCAAGGGAAAGATCCCTTACATGGCGGTCGAGCAAATCACGACGGGCAACGTCACGCGCCAGACGGACGTCTACGCCGCGGCCGTCGTCCTCTGGGAGACGTTGACGGGCAAGCGATTGTTTCGCGCGGACAACGACGCAAAACTGTTGTCGCTGGTCATCGCCGGCCAAGTCCCGCCGCCTAGCAAGGTCGCGAGCGGAGTGCCGTTGGGCTTCGACACGATCGTGATGCAAGCGCTCGACCGCAATCCGGCGAAGCGATTTGCGACGGCGCGCGAGATGGCCTCGGCGGTCGAGGCCGTCGTCGGCGCGGCGCCGAGCACCGAGGTCGGCGAATGGGTCGAGCGGGTAGCAGCCGAGGAGTTGCGAGAGCGTGAGAAGCGGATCGCAGACTTCGAACGCGTCGGGACCGTCCCACCGAAGAGCCCGGCCTCCCCTGCGAGAGAGGCTGCAACGATCGTCCAGCGCCGAATTCCCGGAGCGATACCGGGACGCGAAGCGCCGTCCCACGCGGTGCCTTTGGCAGTCGCCAAAACCCTTTCGCCGCCCCAACCATTGGAAAGTAGGCAGCGGAGCATCGGGGCGGCGGCGCTCGCCTTGTGCGCAACCGCACTGACCGTCCTTGTCCTTCAACTACGGCATCATCCGAGTCCGCCCTCGTTTTCCGCAAGTCATTCCTCCTCGCTCCGTGCGGCAACCGGGGCCGCAGCGACCGTGAACTCCACGTCGGGCTGGACTCCCGTTGCGACCTCGTCGGCCGCGCCGATCCCGACTCTGGACTTGGCCTCCACGCCAACGGCGGTGCCGAATACGGCGCCGGGCCGTTCGAGCAAACAGCCTGTTCTGACAAAGCCTCAAGGCGCCCCACCCCGAGAAGACTGCAATCCGCCGTTCACGACGGACAGCAAGGGACACGTTCACTTCAAGCCAGCCTGCGTCAACTAGCCTAGAGGGACAGCCCCTAATTCGGGGTCCCCCCAATAGCGCCGTCACGAACTGTGCCGTCCAATTGTGGCGCGTGCGTTGCCTGGGGTCCCGGAACGGTCGAGCTCAGCCTAAGAAGGGCTCGGTCGAAGGAGGTGTCGCATGGAGAGTCTCGTCTCGTATCTCGTCGCCGCAATGCTCGCTTGGGTGCCCCCGCACGCGCACGCTCCGGTCGAATCTCGCGACCACGTCTTGGAGCGCTACGAGAGCATCGCCCGTGACGTCCTTTCCGTGGCCCTCGACGAAAACGAGGCCCCCGTTTTCGATGGGCCAGACAGTCGCGCAGAAACCGCCTTGCTCATGTTGGCCGTAGCCTCGTACGAAAGCTCGTTCAGCAAGCGCGTCGATGAAGGGGTGCGCCGCGGAGACAACGGCCACTCCTATTGCCTTATGCAAATCCACGTCGGTCAGGGCGCAACGCGTGAGGGCTGGAGGGCCCGGCAGCTCATCGAGGACCGCAAGCTGTGCTTCCGAGCGGCTCTGCATATTCTGCAGGCGTCGTTCGCGTCCTGTCGCAAACTTCCGTTCGACGACCGGCTGAGCGCCTATGCGAGCGGCCATTGCTTCCCGGGCGCGGCGATCTCACGATCGCGAGTCTGGCGGGCGCGGGCGTGGTGGCAGGCGCATGCGCCGCCGAAAGAGTTGGCGAATGCGAGCTGAGCTACACGGTCGGGGCACGCAGACCTGCCCCAACGAGCAAAAGTGTCTCGGGGGTGGCCTTGTTCCACCTCCGGTTCACGCCCTCCGAACGGATGGGAGTGGTCGCGCGTAACATGGTAGCAACGACGCTACCAGCGTGGAGCGAGCAACCCATTCGACGTCGGGCGCTCCGAAAGCCGCACGGGGCGGCGCGGCCGTCCAAGGCGATGAATTACGGCTGCGCGGCGGTGGCGGAGGCGCACTCGGCTCGGATAGAGACTGCAGCGATCGCGTTGGCCTGAGCGGGGCCCCGCGGTGACCAGCAACCTGCGCTTCGTCCGCGCGTATGCGACGACGTTCATCGTCATTGCGAGCTACTCGTCGTTCGCGCTCCGGACTCGCCTCTTCGGTCGGGCGTGGCGCGACGCGCGCGTCAGCGACGTTCACACGCGCAACGCGCGCCGCGTCTACTCCACCATCCTCCGACTTCAGGGTCTCTTCATCAAAGTCGGACAGCTCTTGTCCATCATGGCCAATTTCCTGCCGCCCGAGTTCCGAGCCGAGCTCGAGGCGCTCCAGGACCAGGTGCCTCCGCGGCCTTATGCCGAGATTCAAGAGCGGCTGGGCCGCGAGCTCGGCACGAAGATGAGCCAGTTCGCCGTGCTGGATCGCGACCCGATCGCGAGCGCGTCCCTTGGCCAAGTGCACGCCGCGCGACTCGTGGACGGCACGAGAGTAGCGGTGAAGGTGCAACACCGCGACATCGATCGGATCGTCCGCCTGGATCTCACGACGATCCGGCGGATCTTGGGGATCGTGCAATGGTTCGTACCCGTCCAGGGACTCGACGCCTATTATCATCAGATCAAGGCGCTCCTGTCGCAAGAGCTCGACTTCGCGCTCGAGGCCGACAACATCGAGCGCATCGCAAAGAACTTCGCGGGCGACCCGCGCGTCGTCTTCCCCGCCCCGGTTCGCGAACTGTCCACGAGGCGCGTGCTGACGACGACTTACGTGGACGGAGTGAAGATCAGTGACAGCACGGCCATCGGCGCGCTCGGCGTCGACAAGCCGGATCTCGCCAAACGGCTGGTACGGCTCTACTGTCAAATGATTTTCGTCGACGGAATTTATCATGCCGATCCGCACCCGGGAAACGTGCTGGTCCGGTCCGACGGGGCGATCGTCCTGCTCGACTTCGGCGCAGTCGCCGAGCTCAGTCCTCAAATGCGCGAGGGAATTCCGGAGTTCTTGGAAGGAGTCCTTCGGCGGGACACCGATCGGCTGGTGAAGTCGCTGCGGAAGAT
>JBAULD010000318.1:0-20032 GCA_049578005.1 Polyangiaceae bacterium | reverse complement strand
GCGGTGCTCCTTGCACGTGCGGCGGCGGCGACTCGGGCGACGGCGCGTCCTGCGCGGTCGTCCAGGTGGTCGGGGACGGTCGCTCGGGAGGCAATCGCTGGGGCGGGTCTTGCGCGTAGGCGGTTATCGCGACGGCAAGGTTGGCGACAAAAGCTGCGGCGGCGATTTTCGTTCGAACCACAACGTGGACTTGCATGGAGGGCGACACCTTGCCGCGCCGCCCTCGCCATGTCTAGGATATTGAACTGCAAATGGCCACCCGCCCACCGACACAAGTTACCAATCGACGCCGCACTAGCGAGACATTGGTTTGGATTGACAGACAAGGATCGCGTCCGGTAGACGAACGGCGCATGTCACGACGAGTTACGCTGGCGGCTCTCGCTTTCGCGATCGCGTTCGCAGCGCTCGGCTGCGGTGACGATACGGTCAACCCTTCGAACCCCGATGCCAGCGCGGCCAAGGCCGCGGCGCCCGCGTCCGAAGGCGGCCACGAGGCATCGACGATCGAGGCTTCGTCGGAAGCGGGCGATGGTCCGGCGGCCGAAGCGTCGGAGTTGGGGGACGACGGTTCGGACGCAGGGTCCTGACGCGGTGAGGGCTGCGACTCGGGGCCCCGTCCTCCAGAAATCCTCAGGGCGAATGCTGCCGCCGGATAGCGTAACCTCGCGCCCCCGATGGATCAGAACCTTCTGCGCAGCTACTTGGCGACTGTTTACGAGTTCTCGACCTCGGCCGGTCCGATCCGCGTCTCGCTCGACGGGGACCCGATCGCCGACTCCCCCGGGCTTCCCGAGCTCCTGCTGAAGCCCTTCGCCGTGCTGACGGCGTACAATCCGCGTTCGATGCTCCTTCCGCGGAAAGTCAACGAGCAGCGTCATCAAGTGATGCGCGATCTGCTCGTCCTCGGCGTTTACCGAGTCGAGGCTTGTGTCGGCTACGAAGACGACCCGGAGGGAACATGGCGGGAGCCCTCCTGGGTGGTCCATGGAATGGACCGCGACGAGGCAGTCTCCTTCGGCCGCGTGTTCCGACAGAACGCGATCGTGGTTTGCGGTGGCGGGCGTCCGGAGCTCATCGTCACGGACCCGACGTGCGACGATCTGGGCAAGTCGTTCGTCGGAACGTGGCGGCTCAGGGCTTAGACGCCGGACCGGCCGGCGGGCCCTCTCCAACCGTGTCGGCGAGGGGCGTCGCGCTCGCCGGCCCCACGAGAGGACCGTAAATCTCGAACCATCGTGCGTACGATCGGAGCGAAGGCTCCCGGCGCGCCGCCATTTCGGCGGAAGCCGCCGCAATCCGCTTCGACAGATCCGCCACGAGCGGAGCGCCCATCGACACCGTGAGCTCGGCGGCCAGCCAAAGCACGTCGAGCTGCTGTTTGTCGCTGACGCCGCTGGCCCGCGAGTGAAGGTCGTCGGCCCGTGCGAGCGCTCGGCCGAGCCAACTCGCAGTCGAGGCGGCGTCGTGACGCTTACTCGCGTTCAACGCGAGCTGCGACTCGGCGAGCATCTCTTCTCGCGCGATCTCTACACGATTCGTTTCTCCGAGCTCTTCGTCGAGAATCGCCCGCCGGACACGGATGGCCTCCGCTTCGGCGTCCAGTCGGCCGAGCTCTCGGTTCGCCTTCGCGCGCAACCCGCTCGAGATGAGTCGATATGCGCGCGTCACGTGGTCCGCCGACGCGTGCGGCCACTGGAGCATCGCGACGGTCTTCGGGTCGTGCAGGTGACCTTCGACGTAATCGAGATCGACGAGAGCCCGAGCAGGGACGCTAGCGCCGACTGCGGATGCCGCGCGAGAGAGGCGCGCTACGAGCCGATTTCGCTCGGCCAGGGCCGCGTGCGACGCGTCGAGAAGCGGGATCTCCTGGTCGTAGAGAGCAAGAGCGCGCGCAAAGTGTCCCGCGGTGAGATGGTCGATCGCGGCCCAATCGAGCGCGAGGAGCTCGTACGGCAAGAGCGCCCTGTTGCGGTCGATCATTGCCAGCGCCGCGTCGCCCGCAGCCGCCGCGTCCGCGTCGCGGCCCACATGAAGAAGGGCCTGAGCCTTGGAAAGCAGCACGTCAAGGCCTTCGGAGTCGTCGTCGTAGGGAAGCTGATCGCGCTCGAGCAGGTAGCCGAGCGCGATTCGATAATTCCCGACGTCGGTGTGCAGAAGGCCGAGCTGTCCGAGAATCATGGCGCGAAACCGCGGGTTCTGGCCCATGAGCTCGAGCGCGACGAGATAGTGCAGGTTGGCCTGCTCTGCCGTGCCGAGGTCTGCCGTCTTCAGGTAGTCCTCGTGGAGGAGCGCGCCGAAGACAGCCTGCGCCATCCGCTCGTTCTTCAGGTCCGCCCATGACGCGTCGAGCGCTCCCAGCGCCGCGGCCGCAGCTTTCTCGTGGGATTCCCCGTCGAGCCGCGGGAGCTGGCGGGCGATCAGATACGCCTTGGCGAAGTGCGCCAGCGCGGGCGGAGTCGAACGACCGTCGTATCGGGCCTCGATCGCGGCCGGACTCTCCCCCAGCTTCAGCCTCATGTCGATCGCGCCAACGACCGCCTCGAGCGACCCGGTCTGCTCGGCGACCGCATCGAAGTCGTCGCGCGCTTCGCTCGAGCGCTTCGCGTCGGCACGCTCGTAGGCTCGCGCGAGGATGAGCCTCTCGTAGACGTCTTCGGCTTCTCCCCGCTCGTGCGTCCCTCGCTTGACGTCCTGGATGTCGCGCTGCACGAGCGCATCGAGCACGTCGTCCGCGTCGACGTCGTCCGCGCGCTGGACCCCGTCGACGATGAGCACCCGCCGGCGACCGGGTCGCGTCTGCGCCGCATACAGCGAGAGCAGCGCGTTGCCGACCGCCTGGGGCGCGCGCGAGTCGCGGATCGCAAGCACGCGGCGAGCGAGATCGATCGCGAACGCCAGCTCCGACTCGTGGCCCGTCGTGCTGGCTTGCTCGCGCGCGAGGCGAGCGTCGGCTTCCGCGTAGGGAAGCCCGCGCACCATGGCCCGCACCGCAGCTCGCGCGTATCGAAGTTGCTCGTCGGGCCTCAACGCGCCATCACCGGAAAGCTGCCGGCAGAGAGCGATGAGCGACTCCCGGTCGTCAACCTGGCGATAGAACGCATCGGCGTGCCTGTAGTAGGCCTCGACGATGGGGACCGGCGTCGTCTCGTCGACCGTGACTGCCTCGAGCTCACCGCGTGCCTTCGCCTCGTCGCCGAGTGCGTCGAAGATCTCGCTCCGGGCAAGGTGGGTCAGGTCCTCGGCCATCGGGCTGGGCGGCTTGTCCACGCGCAGCTTTTCGAGCCGGGCGAGCGCCTCGGTGCGAAACCCCTCCATGAGGCGACCCTGCTCGCGGCGGCGTTCGGCCCAACGCTCTTCCACGAGCATCCGGAGCGGCAGCGAGATCCCGGCCGTCGCCTCGTCGCGTAGCGTGTCCACCTGAATCGCGTAGTACTCCGCGGCCGAGAACTCCTGTCGTTCGAGGTGCAACATCGCCAGCGCCAGCATCGCGCGCCGGCGACCGGAGGGAGTCGTCTCACGCGCCAAACGCCGGCTGGTCAGCAGCTGTTCTTCGACCAGCGTATCCGCGTCGTCGATCGCGTTCGCGAGCATCGGCATCGTCCACTCGCCGGGGACTTCGCCGTCGAGCGGCAACGAATACACGTCCAGGCTGGCGTCTTGAGAACACGTCGCGATCAGGCGGTCGACGAAGGGCGCGGGATACTCGCAGTTCCACGACGTCTCGGTGAGCTGCTCGGGCGGCCCCGCGACCGGTGTTCCGCCGGGAAACGAGATCGGCACTCGAAAGAGCACGCCGTGATCGCTGGCGTCGACCGTTCCGTCGCGGTTCGTGTCCGTGAAGAACTGAACGACGTAGAGAGAGCGACCATCCTTGGCGAACACAGGTTGCCCCGTCTGCCCTGGGAGCTCGAGGACGATTTTCGCCGGTGTAGCCGTCGAGGCCGACGCGAGCGGGATCGCCTCGAGCGTCGGCGACGCGCGCGCAGCGAACCCGGGGCCCACGACCTGAACGGTCCGCGCGACCGGCACGTAGACGAGCCAGCGGCCATCCGGGGAGACCGCCGGGCTCGTCATGTTTCGCTCGGTCAGCGGCCGGGCCGATAGGGACGCTCCAACCGTCACGTCCAGAATTCGCAGGTCGCCGGCGATCGACTGCCGGCTGACGAGCGCGATCCGGTCGCGATCGATCCACTCGGCTTGCAGGGCGGCGAACGAGTCCTCGAGACATCGGCGTCCGTCGCCCTGCGGGAGCTGGCGGACACACAGCCGGCCGGACGCACTCTCGCGAAACGAGACGTAGAGAAGGGAGCGTCCGTCCGGGCTCACTCGCGGCCAGGTCACGTCGGCGCCGTCGTCGAAGAGCGGCTGTGTGCGGCCGTCGACCATGCTCTGGGCGAAGATCTGGTTGGTCGTGTCGCGGTTGGAGACGAAGTAAAGCGTTCTCCCGTCGGGGCCGAGCTGGCCGAGCAGATCGTCGGCCACACCCACCGTCAGGCGCTGCGGTCTTCGGAGATCGTCGTCGTCCACGTTGTCGGCCGCTGCGTCTCCTGCGACCAGGGACGCGCCCAGCGCGAGCGTCGCTGTCGCCCGCTCCAGCGGCTTCAGCAAGCCTTTCCTTGCCATTTTCCGTCGCTCCCTTCGATCCAACCGCCGCACACCACGTTCCGCACGTGGTTCTCCCGCCACGCATGCTGCAGCTGCCCCTCGGAGAGGTCGCTGCGCTGCTCGTGCATCCATCGCCACAGCTGTCGGCGAGCGCGGTTGGCCCGTTCGACGAGCGTTTGGACCTCTTCCGGGTCGGCCGCCCCTTTGCAATCGCTTCGCCGGTCGGCAAGCAAGCCGTCTTTGCCCTCGCCGATGCAGTGTTGGGCAAGGAGCCCGTCCAGCCGATCGGCGTCCGTGAGTTCGCTTTCGTCGACGAGCGGCGCGGGACGGATGCCGAGCGCTTCGAGTTGCTCGGGCGTCAGCGGCACCGGGCGCGGCTCGATCCCCGCGCGATCGAGCTGTCGCTCGAGATCGTCGAACGACCCCGACGCTTGCTGCTCGAGGGCCGTTGCCCGGTCGACCATCACGATCTCCGGCGGTTTGAAGCATCCGGAGATACCGAAGAGGACGATGGCGGTTAGGACTCGGTTCATTGCGCTTCCTTCGTGTCGGGCCCGACCAGCATGGGGGCGATCATCTTGTCGACGATGGGTCCCATCGGAATTCCGCGTAGCTCGCCGATGCTGATGAGCCTCGCCAGGCCCCCGAGCTCCAAGTGGGCACTCGCGAAGCCGTGGTCGAAGACCAACCGCAGGCTGTCGGGATAACCGAAGGCGAGCGCAGTGCGCACGCGATTCATGGCCGGATCGACGTGAAGCGGGTCATGCAAATCCATCAGATCGAGGAGGTGACGTTCGCCGATGCGCAGGATCTCGGCGCGCCCGTCGATCGTGCGATCTCCAGCGGAGATGACGACCGCGATGTTCCCGTCGAAGGGCTCACCATGGGACGACTGTACGCCGGTCGCTCGCACGTGGATCTCCACGGTGGACTTCGCGCCGTCCCAGTCGAGGCCACACTGGCCGGTGATTCTCCCGCCCCGGACACCCATCTCGAACTGACGTAGCGACAATATGTTCTGATCGATGGCGAGGTTTCCGACGAGCGGCGCGATGGATATGAAAGGCGTCTTCAGACTCCTCACCGAGAAGAAACCGCTGCGGCTGAGGAGCGGATGCTGGTCGGCGAAGCGAAGCATCGAGTACGGGCTTCGCTTCTCGCTGCGCTGGAGAGCGACGCCGCCTTCGCCGACCTCGAGCGCCACTGTGACGGGCACTTCGCCGCTCGCCGTATCCACGTCGATGCCGGCGCGAGGCAGAGCGAGGGTGACGTCGTCGGCTTTGACCGCGGCACGGACATGGTAGTGGACGAGGTCGGCCGAGTTGATGTCGGCGTCTACGCCGATCTTGCCGCGCCCCTGGAAGCGCTCAGGGATGGTCGACAGGCGCGCCAGGTCCTGGCTGAGCGACGTCGTGACCGACATCGTGCGCCGTCCTTCACCCAGGTCGACGTTCCCGCTCAACGCGAGCGCTGTCCCCGCCAAACCGTTGACGAGTTTCATGTCCGCAATGTGGACGACCCCCTCCGGCCCCCGCTCGGCCGAGAGATTGAACGCTACGTCGCCCATCGGATACTCGGGGAGAAAGGCTTGCTCGACCGCACGGACGGAGAGCTCCTGGGTAAGCTCGATCTCCGGGTTGGACAGGTCGCCGACGACGGTCAGGCTCGCTTCGTCGCGGATCCCGTTGATGTCGAGCTCTCGGCTTCCGACGCCGAGGTGCAGCGCGTCGAGCTTCAAGTGGCCGTCGAGCTGCCGGCGCGCCCCCGAGGTGTGCATGTCGCCATGCCACTCGATGGCCGGCGTGACGATCGCTGTGTCTCCTTTGGTCCAGCGAAAGCGATCCACTCGGAAATCCATCGTTCCTTCGATGGCCGCGGTGCGAGCCGGGTTCTGTGCGAGCGTGAAGACTCCGTCCTTCGAAACGCCGGCGACGACGCCGAGGAGGGCGCCGCGAGCCGCAAAGCCCACCCCTAGCTCCGACAAGTCGAAGCCGTCGAGACCATGGATGCTCGCCGCGAGCGGTGCGAGCGGCGCCAGACCGGAGAGGTGCCCGTCGATTTCGTAACGAAGGGCTTTACGCGAGCGGTCGAACGACAGCGCGCCGGCGAGCTTGCTGGTCGCGCGGCCCTCGGTCGCGAGTTGGAACTGCAGGGAAGGGCGCTCGCGATCCACCACGGCCGACATTGTGAAGCGATCGTCGCTTGCGCTACCGCCGTCGAGCGTGAGTCCGCGGACGCGCAGATCGAGGTCGGCCCCATGGTTTCGCGCGGTCCCTTTCGATTTCAGCGTCACCGAGAGCGACCGAGCGGCGACGTTCCCGAGGGCGGGGCGCTCGACGTCGACCTCGGTAGTCTGCGTGAGTCCGGGGTCCCCTCCGGCGAGGCGCTCGACGCGCCCACTCGACCGCACCGCGACGGCCATTCGATCCAAGGGATAGTCGGTCCATGCGGGCGGGAGAAACGGGCGATACGCTCTCAGGCTGCTCGCCCCGGCGCGCAGCGTGAAGTCGACCGAGTCGCTCGCTTTCGTTGCATCGAGTGAAGCGCTCGTCTCGCCGACGTCGATTGTGCAGTGGAGGACGCCCCGGCTCGCGGTGGGGTGATCCATGTCCGGCGTCACGTCTCGGGCCTGAGCCTCGACTCGGGCGGGAGCGTCCATCAGAAGCTTGCCGTCGCTACGCGTCACACGAAGGCGAGACGCGGCCGCTTCGAGCTCGACGGCGTAGGGCGCGTGTCCGGCGAGGGCGCTGTGGCCTCCCAGGGTCATGCGGTCGAAGACCGCTCGATTTCCGGAGGAGCCGGTCCGTTCGACGCGCGCGAAACGAATTCCCAACCGACCGCTGACGACTCCGTCGGCCCCTTGCTGGGCGTCGAAGTCGAGGGCGACATCGTCTGCGTCGAGCCGATCCCCATTCCAAGCGACCCTCACTTCGCCCAGTTTCAGCGAACCGCGACCGGCGATCTTCCCCCCCTCCGCCGGTTGCGCGCGCAGCGACAACTCGCCCGCGTCGACTCGGAGCCGCCCGCTCGGGCCGGCGAACTGGACGTTCGACAGTTCCGCGTCGATGGCGGCCGCGCCGCCGTCCGCGAGACGAACGACGGACCCCGCAACCAGGGAATCCACCCTGTAGCGGACCCGCGCGCGCTCCGCCTGAATTGGGACGAGTCCGTCGGGCAACCACCGGAGCAGCCGCGCGAGGTCGATGTCTCCGTGCGCGCTCCGCACGACGGGGTCGCCCGCGTCGGCGACTTCGACCGCGGCCTCCGCGGTTGCCGCGCCGTCGCCCGCCTCGACGTGTTCGACTCGGACCAGCGTTTTCCCGCCCGCAGGGTCGAATTGAAGCCGCGCTTCGGCGTGTAGCCAACGATCGGCGGAGAGGTTCGCGGCGAAGCTTTGCTCGACCATGCGCAGGTCGAGCGCTGCGGTCAGCGCGGCCGCCGTCGCGTCGAGAGACATCCAGAGCTTCGCCCGAGCTGCGCCTGCCCGCGTGCCCCCGTCGGTGCGCGCAAACTCCAGCTCGAGGGGCCTATCGGGCGCGCCGAGCGTTGCTTCCGCGCGCCAGCCCTTCGCCGTCGGCTCGGCCGAGCGGGTGGCGACCGCGAGCGATATGCCCCGCAGTTCCATGCGGTCGGCGATCTGCCCGTTCTCCGTTCGCACGAGCGCCAGCGTCACCCGGTCGACGTCGATCGCGCCCACTGGCGGCGCTGCCCCGAGGTACTTCGAGGCCTGGTGCGAGAGCGGGACCGTCGGGCTGGGCTCGGAGGACAAGGGCAGCGCGTCGAACGACGTCCTCCCATTTTGGTCGACGACGACGGTCAGAGTCAGGTCCGACACGGTTACTCGCCGGACGACCGGTCCGCGACCTGGTAGGAGCGAGCGGAGCGACCAGCGCGCTTGCACGGTCCCGATGCGAACGAGATCGGGTGCCCATACGCGGAATTCTCCAGGAGAAAGCACGACCAGCTCGTCGATCTCGAGCCCTGAAAGCAAGTCGACCCGCGCGGTTCGGTAGTCGATGTCGACTCCTGCGGACGCGCGGACGAGCGCTTGAATGCGGCGCTTGAGGCGCGGCTGGTCGAGGCTCTGAAGGAGGACCAGTACGACGGTGGCCAGCAGCGCGACCAGTGCGCCGGCCCATGCAAGCGCGCTCAGCCCTCTGCGCCTCCAGCGATAGCGCCGCCGCGTTTCGTCGCTGGGGCTGGCGGCGCGCAGAGAACGAGGGAAGCGCATGTCGATGCGTCTCGGCCCCTTTATTTCCTTCAATTTCTAGGGCGCCGACAAGAGCGAACGCCCTTCGAGGAGCAAAGCCGCTCGGATTCAGTCCGATCCGCCGTCCTCCATCGCTGCTTGGTCGTCCGCGACCGAAGCGTCGCCGCCCGCCGCCTCGACCGTCGCGTCGAGTGCTTCGTTCTCGGCACCGGAGGCGCCCCCTTCTGCCCCTACATCCGCCGTGACGGTCGCGTCCGCGCCGGAATCCTGGGATCCGGTCGCCCCGCCCTCGGTCGGGTATCCTCCGTCGGGAGCGGTCGTCGCGTATCCGCCCTCCACAATTGCCGCGACGTCGAGGCCCGCGTCCGCGGCTCCGGCATCGGAAGGCATGTGCTGAATCCAATCCACTACCTTGGTGACATCGGTGGTGTCGACGAAACGCGTGCCGATGGGAGGCATCTGAAGAACGCCGCGCATGCTCACGAGCTGCACGATGGCGCTGGCGCCAGGGTCCCCCGCGACGATGCGCGGGACGCCCTGAACCGCGCCGGAGACGCAGGGGACGCCGATCGTCGTGCGCAAGGGATTCCAGCTCGCGGTGGCCTGCGACCCGTCGAGTACGGCCGGATCGAGCCGTAGGATCATCATCGCGCCGTAGGCTTGCGCGTTTTCGTTCGCATTGTGGCAGCTGACGCCGCAGTTGACGTGCAGCCACGAGAGGGCCGGCGCCGCCAGCCCAGTACCGTCGTCGCCGACGGTGAGGTTGACGAGCGCAGGGACGGGCGTGATGAGATTTTGTGCAACGAGCGCGGGAAGCGTCAGTCCGGTTGCCCCCGCCAAGCCAAGCAACACTTGCTCGAATCCTAGAATTCGATCCGATCGTCCTCGGTGGCAGGAGTCGCAATCGTCCGGCGTGGGGATTACCCAAGTTCCGCCGTCCGCGTCGACGGGGACGGTGTCGCCGTACGAGATTGTGGTCGCCGTTTGGTCCGCGTTCCATTCGTAGGTCGCGTGAACCCAGAAGCCCACCGCGGTCTTTTGGAACAACCGCGTTTCGACGCGTCTGCCCTCGTAGGTGAACTGCTTGAAGAGCTTCGTCCCGACCGGGAACGTCCACTCGCTCGGGTTGGTCGCGTCGATCTTTTGTCCCGGAGGAAGCTCGATCCAACGCTCTTTCACCGCGCCGTCCGACCAGAGCGGCACCGCCGGCGCGTACGCCTGCACGGTCGGGGAGAGAGTCTGGCTTGCAAAGTCGGAGTAAAGCCCGGTGCACTCGAGCGTTGGGGGCGGCACGCCCGCCTCCTCGCAGCCGCTCGGAAGGCCGTTCGTCGCCGCATCCGAGCTGTCTCCTTCGGACCCAGCATCGGATGACGGCGGCGCGTCCGACGCGAGGGCATCGTTGGATGCGTCGCGAGACGAGCCAGCATCGACGGAAGGACTTGCGTCGATGGGAGCGCCAGAGTCGAGGGAGGCGGCCGGAGCAGAGGACGCTTCATCGGACGCGTCCTCCACTCCGTTCACGACCAGGCCGCCGCATCCGGCGACCAACCCCAGAAGAGCGGCGGCGAACCGTTTCATGGAGCAATCGCCTTTGCGATCACTCCGTGGCCGCGTCGCCCGGGCCGGCTCCCCCGCCTAGGCCCGCGCCGCCCGGTCCGCCGTCGCGACGACGGCCGCCGCCGCCGAAGTTTGCGGCCGCCGAGGTTCCATTCTGAGCCTCCGGCTGAAGGGACCGGAGATATACGATGATTCCGGGGTACTGCGAGGGCAGGATGTCGTCCCAGCGGTGGAACGTGTGCCAAACGCCGTAGGCGGCTGCGTAACACGCAGACCCGGGCCCAGCGTCGCAGCTCGAGTTGATGACGGACGGGTCGAAGTAGCCGCCGTCCGGGAGAATTCCCTGCGTGAAGATCTGGACGAGGTCATCGTCACTGAATCCGCCTGTCTGCTCCGGCGTGTGCGAGACTTGCCTGTAGGGCCCAGTCGTGGCGGTGGGTCCGTGGCAGCTCGTGCACGCCGTGCCCCCATCGAGCTCGTAAAAGCTCCCAGCGTCGGTGGAACGGAATATTCCTCCCATGCCGGGCCCGCCCCCGCCGGGGCCGCCTCCACCGAACCCGCCTTCGCCAACCCCGCCTTCGCCGAACCCGCCATCCCGAGCCGGTCCGCCCAAACCGCCGCCGCCGTCGCGGGGGGCAATGACCAGCGAAACTCCGTCGTTGTAGCGCATCTCTCCGATGCTCCAGTCGGTCTCGGCGGCGGCCGTAATGTAGAGCGTTGCAGCTCCGCACGCGCCGCTGCTCTCCGTCGCAACGACAGTGAGCTGACCGATCGATCCCGCATCGCCCGCCGAGCCCGTTCCCACGCCCTGCACCGTGATCATGACCCCCGGCTGGCCGCCGAACGCCTCCGGAACGAGCTGCGCCTGCGTCGGATCGGAAATGCTCCAGGTCGCCGTGTTGCCGTCATCGGTAATCGCGGGAATCTCAAACGTGTGCGCCGTGCTTCCAGGGATGAAGGCGGAGTACATCGGTGAAAACACGATTCCGACCGTTGGATTCGCGCAAGATCCCGGCGCCGTGGCCACGGTATTGCCATCGACGTTGGTGAGGCCCCCATCATCGCCGGAATTGGCCGTGCTCCCGTCCTCACCGTTGCCGCTTCCAGCCCCTCCATCACTTCCGGGCCCCACGCCGCCGCCATCGCCTCCGGCGCCTCCTGACGTGTTACCGGACGTGGAACCGTCCGGGCTCGTCGAAGGGGGAGACGAACTACTGCTACACGCAGAAAACGTAGCTCCGATCGCAAACGCTCCTGCGGTCAGGCCCACTGCAAGAATCGGTCGTTTCGAGGAAAATTGCACCGGGGTCTCTCCTTGGTGTGTAAGGGAAGCGCCAGGCACGGTAGCCCTTCACTGCCGTGGGGCAACCATCCTCCGATCGTTTCCGACCAAGGGGTACCGCGGCTCCACCAGCCGTAGCCTCGACCGCCGGAACCGTCACGGAGAGACTGCGCAATCACAGATCGCCGCGCGCCGCCGCGATTTGCGTTCTCGCGAGTCTGGGTGAGCGTTCATCTTCATCCGCTCAGGGACTTCGGATAGTCCACCCACAGATCCACGACTTCAACTCGGGTCCGGACGAATCCGGCAGTCGGCTTTCCAGTTCTGCGACGAGCACGCCCCTGCCAAGAAAGGCTACGCCGCGTTTCGCGGATCGACCGCGTGCTGCGGCGCACGCGACGCCAGGAGCGCTTCGCGAACGAGCGCCTCGACGCCGGGGGCAATTCCGATCACTGCGGGGGCCACGTCGACCGGATTCGACCACGCGAAGGGATTGGACAACCGCCGCAGGTTCGAAAGCCGGCGCATCGGCCGGCTCACTTCGACCGTGAAGGCGAGCGTGCCGTATTCCAGGTCGAGCCAATCGTCGAGATCGCCCACGGTCGAGTACCAGTCGGTGGCCTGCATGACTCGGTAGCTCGCGCCGCGCAGGGCTTCGACGAACGCGCGGCCGGCGCGCTCGTAGATCTTGCGGCGCGGGTTGGGGCGATCGGTAAACGCCCAGGGGTAGAGGAGCAGCTCGCCGAACGAGTGAAATCCAACGGACACGCGCGGGCGCACTTCGTCGACGACGTCGCGCAGGGCGCGAGTCTCGGGCTCCGACAGTGGATGGGGGCCGACATAGTGCGGGGCCCGGTGCCATCGGGACCCGCCGAGGGGATTCAACGGCATCCGGTCACGCAGCCTCGGGAAGTTGCGGTTCAGATCGACGCCCCGGGCGTTGCAGCGTTGATACGCCCGCCGGCCGGCGCCTATGCGGGCGCAGTTGGCGTGGAACGCGTCGGGGTTGACGACGGGAACTACGACGAGCCGCGTCTCCGCGAGAAGTGCGCGGCCGCTCAGGACCGAGCGAACGAACTCCAGGAGGGCGACCGAACCGACCAGTTCGACTCCGTGGACCAGACCCGTGAAGAGCACCGGTGCTCCAGACGACGATCCGAATTCGAACCGCCGGATGGGCCGCCCTTCCACCGAGTGTCCGGCCACGGACACCCGCGCCCCCGCCTTGTCCGCGAGAAGGCTCCAAGCGCTATCGAAGCCCTCGGCGTCTCGGTAGTCGTGCCAGGGAGAAGGCAACCAGCCCATCTAGTCACCATAGCGTACCGTTTCCGAAGCACAATCGTCACCTTCGTGAAGAGGCGTGGCGGACTGCAACGAGGGCGAGCCCTTCGTAGATGAGGTGGGCAGCGAGGTGTGACGTGATGTCGGCATGGTCGAGCGCCGGACACACTTCCACGAGGTCCATCCCGACGAGGTTTTGGCCGGAAAGGCCGCGGAGAAGCGCGATCGCCTCTCGGGACGCCAGCCCTCCGGGCACAGGCGTTCCGGTGCCGGGCGCGAACGCAGGATCGACCCCGTCGATGTCGAACGTGATGTAGAGGGGACGCTGTCCAACCGACGCGGCAATACGCGACGCGATGCTGTTGGCCCCGTCTTTCGCGACGTCCTCGACGCCGTAGAAAGTCGCGCCGTGCTCTTGCGCGAGGTCTGCCTCGTGTCGATCTCCCCAGATCGCTCGAATTCCGACCTGATGAAGTTGTCCTCGCTCGATCAACCCCTCCTTTATCGCGTGGCGAAGAGGCGTCCCGTGGTGATACGCGTCCCCCCAAACTTCGGCGTCACTCGTGTCGAAATGGGCGTCCACGTGCACCACGGCGAGCGGTCCGTGCTTCTTCGCGACCGCGCGAAGAGCGGGCAGAGCAATCGAATGATCGCCGCCGACGGCGAGAGGAACGGCCCCCGCGCCAGCGATGGAGGCGATCTCGTTTTCGATGACCTCCCGAGAGAGCGCTGCAGAGAAGGGCGGCACCGCGACGTTGCCGCCATCGCGTACCCTGAGTACCCCAAAGACGTCGACCTTGTGTACGGGGTGAAAGCTCTGAAGGAGCGCGCTGACGCGGCGCACTTCGTAGGGCGCAAAGCGCGCTCCCGGCTGGTAGGTCGTCGCCATATCGTAGGGCACGCCGATTACGACAGCGTCTAGGTCGGCGTACGGTGAAGCCGCGTGCACGTCGACCTGCGGCAGCCGAAAAAACGGAGTAATCCCCTGGCGGATGTAAGCGAATGCGGGCGTTTGCGGCATGAGGCTCCTCGAGCCGAATCAATCCTGCGACGATCGGAGCGCTACGACGACGTCACGTGCATGCGCGGCCATCTCACGAGGATCGTCGGACCGCTGCACGATGATCGGTTCACCGAAGCGAATCCGAGCTCGAAGGCCGGAGGCACGCGAGAGCCTCCTGTAGTGTGGAGCCAAGGTTTCCCCGCCGAACCAGGGGACGCGGTCGTCGTCGTACGACACGCTTCCTGGAACGATCTGGACGCCCGCCATCGCCGCCAGGCCGAAGACGCCCCGGTGGAACGGTCCGACATCGCGGCCGTCGCTGGTCGTCCCCTCCGGGAAGTTGAGCACCATCGCTCCGCGGTCGAGGGCTCGCCAGAGCCGCCTCAGCGCAACCGCGCCGCTGTGGACGTCGCCACGCCTCACGAACACGACCCCGAGCGCGCGCAGTCCCGCACCGAAGAGCGGCCACCCACGGATCTCCCCCTTGGCGACGGCGATGCACGGCGCGAGGGCTGCGATGACCAGCGGGTCGAGGTAGCTGACGTGATTCGTGACCATTATCGCGGGTGCAGTCGGCAGGGGGCCGGTGCAGGCAATCTCGACTCCGTGCGCCGAGAGGAGCGCGCGGGCCGTGCGCTGAGCCCGCCCGGCAAGCCCGGCGGCGTCGAGCTCGACCCGCGCTTCCACGGCGAGCCGGGCGGTGGTCACGAGGAGCTCCACGGTACGTCGAGCGCTGCGCAGCTCCGCAGAAAGACCGCCGTCCGCGAGCTTGGCCCTTCGACCGCCCAGTTCGGCCTCCGGCGACGCTCGCAGCGAACTCTCGTCGAACTGCGTCATCGCTCAAGCGACCGCGGCGGGTCTCAGTCCCAGGCGGTGCATCCGAGCACAGAGCTTGTCGAACGCGGCTCGGTCGATTCGGGAGATGATGCGCGGTTCGCCCGGGCCATAGTACGCGTCCGAGCGCCCCGATTCGCGCGCGCCCAGGGTCGCATGGAGTGCACGCGCATCGGTGTTCGACTCGTGCACCGTAAACCAGAGCGAGTCCACCCTTGCGGCGATTGCCCCGACCAGGGATTGCATGAAGCGGTAGACGAGCCGCGTCCGCTGATGCGGGGGCGTGATGGCAAGCGTCGAACAGTAGGCCTCGCGGCCCCGCACGAACGACAGCATGTAGCCGACCGGCTCACCGTCGGCGAACGCAAGGAAACAGGTATCCCGGAAGAAGTCGCAGCAGAGCCGCACGTAAAACGGTCCGAGCGTCTTTTCCCCTTTGTCGCCGAAGAGCAACTGCTCGAGCGCCATGATTGTGTCGAAATCGTCCGGCTCGAGCGCACGAACCTCGTACTCCGCCATCGAGTCGCCCTCCGCGCTGGCACGGCGAAGATGCCAACCCCACGTGCCAACCTCGCGAAGCACGCGCGAAATCTGCGGGTCTATTTCGAGGCGATCGTGTTCACGCGGGCGGCGCCCCAGCGGATCGTCGGTCGCGTCCGTGGCAAGATGCCCTGGTGCGTCCGGAGGACATCGCTTGGGACGAGACGGCCCTTTCTCGAGGTGGCGGCCTCGGCGATGTCCGACTGCGATGGCTAGGCACGGCGGGCTTCGAGCTGGAATGTGCGGGGCAAGTCCTGCTCATCGATCCGTATGTGACGCGCGCCTCTCTCGAGTGCTGCGCGTTGGGTCACCTACGCCCTGACCTGACGGCGATCGCGCGACACGCCCCGCGCGCGGACGTCATCGTCGTGGGCCACACCCATTTCGACCACGCACTCGACGTGCCGGAAATCGCTCGCCGTTCGGGGGCCACAGTATTCGGGTCCCGCTCCGCAGCGGCCCTTTGTCTACGCGCCGGAGTGCCTCCCCATCGCGTCGAGGTAGTCCAACGCGAAGCCAGCGAAGCGCCCGTCGAGCGCGAGGTGGGGCCATTCCGGCTTCGCTTCATCCCAAGCGCCCATTCCCGGCTCCTGCTGGGACGCGTCCCGTTTCCCGGGGACATCGCGGACTGCGCGGACATCCCGATGCGGGTGGGCGCCTACAAGTGCGGCGCGGTCTTCGGGGTGGAAATTCGTGTTGCCGGCCGGGTGATCTATCACATGGGAAGCGCGGAGCTCGTCGACGCCAACGTCCGCGTGGGAAACGTCGACCTTCTGCTCTTGTGTGTCGCGGGTTGGGCCGCGAGCCGAGACCTTCCCGAACGGGTGGGCCGCCGGCTGGCGCCTGGTGCAGTCCTCCTGTCGCACTGGGACAACTTCCTCCGGCCCATCGGGCAACCCGCGCGCGCGCTTCCTGCGATGCAGATTCCACGCTTGGTCGACAGGCTCTCGCGAGCCGTGGACGGCGTGAAGGTCGGAACCGTGCCCCTCCTCGGTGATCTCTGGCTCTGAAGCCGACGAAGACCCGGCCGACGTGCCACCCTCCAGCGAGGCGTCCTCGGGTGGGAGCGTCTACTGAGGAGAAGGCGGCGGGGCAATCAAATTCAGGTTCAGGCCGCCGGGATACATGTAACTCGTGAAGGCGCCGTAACCCACGACCTGGATCCCGACGGGAAGCGACGACGTGAGAACGTGGGCGCCCGCCTGTCCGACTCCGAGCTTCTGGCGATAGACGCTGTACCCGCTCGTACCGACTGCCTGAGGCGCCGCGGTCGGCGCTTGTCCGTCGAGCATGATCGTCGTGCCCGGCTTGGCGACGATGTCGACGTAGCTCACCGTATAGTCGTCGGGCGCGAGAAAGACGTACTTCACCCGGAACTGCTCGTTTGCCGGCACGATGCTTTGCGCCGGGTCCCCCTCGGCGAGCATGTTCATAGGCGGGTTCGGATCCACGAGCGACGCCGCGAGCGTGAACGTTCCGACCGCGAAGGGCTGATCGCCTGTGACTTCGAAATCGGCATTCGTGGTGCCGCACGTCGTTCCCAGCGTCTGCGTGATATCCACCATGGCCGGGCACTCGGGATTGCCGCATTCGACCACTTGTCCAGCGTTGATCGTCGCCGGGCACCCGGGCGGTGCCGCGGGGTTGTACGTCAAATTCGTGCCGTCCACGTTTCCGAAGATTCGCACCTGGTGCGCCACGACGTCGCCGTTCGGACCCGGCGGGCGCGCCACGATGTAGTCTTTGCCGAGCGTCTCGGCTGGGAATACCGACTCCTCCATGTGATCGCACGCGGGGTCGAGCGGAGGAATCGTGGCGCACGGCATTCCGGTCATGACCTGCACCGGAGCGCTGGCCTGGATGATCGAACCGCTCAAATCGCTTCCGGCGGCGCCGACCAGCTCGGCGACGTCGCCGGAATTGAGCGTCAAGGTCAGCGTCCCGCCGGGGCCCGTCGCCACGACACCCATGTTGCCGGCCGCGATCTGGCCAGTGCTCGAAACCTTGACGTTCACCTTCGTGGCGTTCTGCGTAGCCGTGATCGCCACGTAGGCGTCGTTGGGCAACGTGAACGGCGGCTGAACCGTGTTGTCCTGGTCGACCCAACTCTCGTGGCCGATGACCCGATAGTTGCCGGTCATCGCTGTGCTCGGCAAGAGGAGTGAGGCGTCGTTCGAGAACGAGTAACAGCCCGACTCGAGCCCGAAGTTTGGGCTGTTTATATCCGCACAAACCATGCTGCCGGGGCAGGCCTTCCAGCTCTTGCCCGCTGGTCCTCCCTCTCCGTGGTACTCGAGCGCATTGAACTGGTAGACCGTCACCGGGGCGGTGGAGGTCAGGTGATAGGCCGCGCCCGTCGCGACCACGCTCGCCGTGACCGGGGTGGTCACTCCACCGCAATAGTCGGCGTCCGGCCCTTTGAGAGCGGGCACCCAGGGGAGATAAATCTTCGCGAGCTGTCCAGGCATCACCGTGGTGGTGCCCGCTACGCCCGTGACGGTCACCGTCGCCGCGGTCGCCCCCGCATTCGCCACAACGACCGCAAAGTCGAAGATGCTCCATACCTGGTTTGCCAGGACTGTTGGCCAATAGTCGCAACCGACGTACGTGTGCGCTTGCGCAGCCTCTTGACATGTCGTCGGGTCGGCCGTCGTCGTTGCGGGCGAATACGCGTCGAGGCTGGCATCCCCCGTGAGGAGAGTCGGTCCTGCGCCCGTACTGGTGGGAAGTGGCGCGGTCGCGCCCCCGCCGCTGCCCCCACCGAAGCCGCCAACGCCCCCACCTCCGCTCGCCTGCACGCCGGCGTCGCTTCCGGCGCCCGCTTGGTTGCCGAGCGTCTCGGCTGGTCCCCCGCCGCTCGTTCCGCAGCCGACCGAGACGACCACGGTCCCAACGCTGAAAAGCGAAAACGCAAGCCGCATGAGCCAACGATTGCACAGAAATGGCACAGCGGCTTGCCCTGTTCGTGCGCCGCAAGCGGCGTGGCCTCACTTTTCGGCGCCCCCGGCGGGGGCTTGCACGGACGTCGTACTTTTCTATCTCCGGGGCGGGCGGACCTCAACTGGTCGTCAAGACGCAGCGTGATAGAAGGGATCATGAGCAGGTTTCATGTGCGCACGCTCTGTGCGGTCGCGCTCCTCACGTTCACAGCGGGCTGTGGAGCGCAGGGGACGAAGGACGGCGAACCGAATCGGTTTGGGACCGCCGAAAGTCCAGACGCGTCGCTCGTCTTCGGCGGCGGCGATGCCTCGTTCGTATTCGCCGGCAGTGATGCGAGCTTGACCCTCTCGAACGGAGATGGGGCGGAGGGCTCGCTCGAGATCGTGCCAGCCGACGCGGTCGTCAATGTCACGATCCAGAATGGCGTGGTCACCGCGGCTCCCCTGACGTTCCAGGCGATCGAAGGCGGACACGCCGTCCCGGTTAAGTTCGCGCTCAATCGAGGGGACCTGGGCACTCTGGATCCCACGGGCGGCGTCTTCCAAGCGACGGGCGTCGTCGCCGGAGTAGGAGCGATCAGCGCGACCTATGGCAGCCTCGTCGCCTCGACGAGCCTGACGGTACGCATCAGCGTCGTTCGGAATGGCGGACCGGCTTTCCTCGGGGACGCCGGTCCCGGTGGACCCGGCGGTGTCGGTGGGGAGGGGCCCGGATCAGCGGCGGATCCAATGGCATTTTCGGGGCCGATGACGGCCCCCGCTTCGGCGCTGGAGCTGAGCTTTCTCTACCCGTACGACAAGACCATCTGGCCGCGAGGCATTCTCGCGCCGCTGCTCCAGTGGCAGACGACGCACGTCGCGAGCTCCGTTTACATCCACCTGACCCAGCGTGATTATGAGTTCAAAGGCTATTACGCATTCGCGCCGTCGCTCAGCGGGGCACAGCTCATGCGCCAGCCGCTCGACGCCCAAGCATGGGACCAAGCCACCCACAGCAACGAAGGCGACCCGCTCCATGTCGAAGTCGTCATTGCCGCGGCCGACGGCGTCTTCGGGCCGATTGCGGAAGACTGGACCATCGCGCCGGCCATTCTTCAGGGGACGGTCTACTACGGTTCCTACAACTCGTCGCTGAACGGCACCCCCGGGACGGTGACCGGCGCGGTCCTCGCCATCCAACCCGGTCAGACGAGCCCTTCGCTCGCCATTCCCTCTCTTCAGGGAAGCTGTCACTCCTGCCACGAGGTATCGGCCGACGGCTCGACCATTTTCACGAACCAGGTGGCCAATACCGGTGCAAGCGACTACGGATTCGGCGGCTCATATAGCCTGACAAGCGGCGCGTCACTCATCAAGAGCTACGATCAGACGCTCGAGACGCCGGGCGGCCTCCAATACAACGATATCATCGGCAAGTTCACGTACTCGGGGGTTTACCCGGACGGCACGTTCGTCCTCGCCAACTCGAACGACAATTTCCACTGTTACAACGGCGACTCGGACCTTTTTTCGCGAGACACCCTTCTCGCGGTCCCGTCGACCGGATTTACCAACATTGTCTCGCAGGCGGTGACCCCGGCCTTTTCGCCCGATGGCCGCCACGTGACGTTCAACTTCTGGCAGTCGAAGCAGGGGGCAGACGCGGGAGTCACCGCGGGCAACGGGGCGTCTCTGGCCGTGATGGACTTCGATTGCGGCGCGAAGCCCGGCAGTGTCACGTGTGCCGCCCCGCCCTACGCCTTCTCCAACATCCGGGAAGTTTACCGCGACTCCACTCG
>JBAULD010000317.1:0-3045 GCA_049578005.1 Polyangiaceae bacterium | reverse complement strand
TCTACGGCAGACCGTGTCCGGGTCCGAGGATCTCGCGGATCTTGATTGAAGGGTCGAAGTTTTCGACGTGCGGGGAGTGGTGACAGTCGAGGCAGCCGCTCGGTGCCGGGTTCGCAACGATTGCCGTCTTGTCCAGGGGCGCGACCACGTGCTTCGACCCAGGCCCGTGGCAAACTTCGCATTGGACGTCGCGCAGATTCTCGACGTGGGTGACCGTCGACCCGCCGGGCCGCTCGTAGCCCGTGACGTGGCACGAGACGCAGTCCAAGTTGAACTCCTTGAACTGGGAAGAGAGACTTGCATACGCGCGGGCGTGCGCTGTCCCGTTCCAAACCGCACGGGCTTTCGCATGGCAGCGCGTACATTCGTCTTTGCCAACGTAGGTCGCTTGCCCCGGCTCGACTCTCGGCGGGGCGCGGTCGGCGAAAGCGACCCGGTTGTGGTCGTTGATCGTCTTGTAATATCCGACCATGAGCTTCTCGATGGCCGGATCCTTCCCGAGCGACGGACGCAATTCTTTGAGGGTGTAGCGCGCGAAGCTCCCGCGGGCGGGAGGCGGCTTGATGTCGAGACCGTCGCGCTGTGCTTCGAGGTCGGACAGCTCGCGCCTGCGCGCGTCCACATCGCCCGGCGCAATGCTCGGGTCTCGCTCCCAGCCAGCAATCTTGATGTGAAGCTCGTCGATTCGGCGCGCGAGATCCTCGCGCTTGCTCGCGAGTTCGAGACCCGTCCCGTCCGCGAACTGGACAACATGGCCCGGAATCAGCGGATCGCGGACGAAGAGGTCGAGCACGGCGACGCTTTGAAGGTGGTTTCCCGTCTGCACCACGAGGACGTCGCCCACGCGCTCTGGCTGGGGCGCAGTCGTATTCCCCTCCCCATTCGACTTCGCCGAGCCGACGACGATCGCAGTCAGCTCGGGCACCGCGTCCGCGATCCTCTTGGCCTCGCCGCGTCCCACTGCCGCCAGTGCCACGAGGACGTTGGCGCCCTGCCCCTTGGCCGCTTCGACGCCGCGCAGGACCGAGTCTTCGACGTTCTGCGGCGGTTGGCCTGCCGGCGGTTGTCCGAAGCCCACGAATCCGACCTTGACCCCTCCGATGTCGCGAACGAACGCTCGCGTGAACGGGTAAGGCATGCCGCTGCCGTCCACGATGGCTGCACCGCCCGAAGCGTCGGCGAGCTTGTCCAGCCCGCGAACTCCGTCGTCGGCCCAATCGTTAGCCCCGGGAGCGAAGGCCGCGAAGTTCAGCTCGTGAAGCACGTGCGCGATCGCCTCCGCTTTCGCTCGGTCCTGATACCCACGCTCCGCGTCGAGCTTTTCGTCCATGAAGAAGAGAGGCCCTGCGGAGGCAACGACGGCCGCGGGCGCGCGCGTGTGCTCGCTGGTCACCCATGCGCCGAAGTGGTCGAGCCCCCCCAATTGGTCCTTGGTGCACCCACACGGCTCGAGCGCGCCGGCCAAATCGCTCACCAGGTAAAGACGCACGGTCGGCGACCCGGCGTCCGCGCTCGACGACCGCTGGCTGCCGGCCGGCCCAGCCGAGCGGCACCCCTCGCACGCCGCGAGCCCGAGCGATAGGGCGAAGACGGCAAAAATTATGTGACGACGAATTGCCCTCATTTTGTGCCTTGCAAGCCCCGCATAGATACACTCTGCGGTGGATGTCGTCGGGCGAAAACCCACCACGCCGCGGGGTGCCCCGTCCGCTCTCGGGCGGACCGGTCAAGTTCGGCCCCTATTGGCTCGAGGCGCGCCTGGCGGTCGGCGGTACCGCAGAAGTGTACGTCGCCCGCCCGATCGATCCGAAGGTCCAGCCGCGCAAACTCATCGTGAAACGTCTCCTGCCCCACTTCGCCTCCGACCCAGAGGGGCACACGATGTTCGAGCGCGAGGCCGCGCTGCACGCGTCTGTCCATCACGAGAATGTAGTTCGTGTGTACGCCTCCGGCATGGCCGGCGGGGAGCCATGGCTTGCGATGGAGCTCGTCGACGGGTGCGATCTCTACCGGCTGCTGCGGCGCGTGACCGGCGATGGCAAGAGGCTCGGCGCGAGCCTCTCGGCGTACGTGGCGCGTCAGGTGCTCTCGGCGCTGGGAAGCGTCCACGAAGCGCGCGACGCCCGGGGCCAGCCCATGTCCATCGTCCACCGCGACGTGACGCCGTCGAACATCTACCTGTCCGTTCGTGGCGACGTGAAGCTCGGCGACTTCGGGATCGCACGAGCCAATCGCGCGACACTGCGTTCGGCCGGCAGCGACATGCTCAAGGGCAAACTCGCTTACCTTGCGCCCGAGCAGGTCGCGGGCGAGCCGTTCGATTCGCGAGCCGACTTGTTCTCGATCGCGGCCGTGCTCACCGAGATGCTGATCGGAAAGGGGCTATTTGCTGGGAGCGGCCAGCTCGCGGTGCTGCTGGCCATACGCGACTGCCGCATCGACCCCCTCCGCGACGCGAAGGACTCGCTGCCCAAGGGACTTTACGAGGTCCTCGAGCGCGCGCTCGCCAGGGATCCGGCGCAGCGCTTTCAGTCCGCGGCCGCGCTTTCGGCCGCGCTTGCTCCGTTCGACACCGCACCCCAGGCCGCGCGCGCCGAGCTGAGCGCGATGGTCCGATGGGTTCAGTCGGCGCCTTCGGCCGAGCAGATGCACGCGGTTCGGGAGAGCGCCGGCAAGATCCGCGCGGCCGTGGCTGCGCGCGAGGGCGAGGCCGATCGAACGCTCGAGTACGCGCCGCTTCCGTCGCACGTAGTGACACAAGGCGGAGCGAAGTTTGGACCTTGGCCGTTCGCTCGCCTCGTGGAGGCCATCGCGACGGGAGAAGTCGGTCGAGGCGATCAAGTGAACTATTTGGGACGCGGTTTCGCCGCCATCGAGGCCGTCGACGATCTTTCGCGGTTCCTGCCGGCGCGAACCGTGACCACCGACCGCCTTGCAGAAATCGGAACGCCCGAATTCGTCGACGACGTTTCGACGGAGGCCCTGGCCACGATGCTCTTCCGCGTCGCGGAGAGCGAAGCGACTGGCGTGCTCTTCGCCGAGGGG
>JBAULD010000316.1:0-3800 GCA_049578005.1 Polyangiaceae bacterium | reverse complement strand
CCGCAACCCACGTCGACCGTGAGTTTCCCGGGGCCCGGAAGGAGGTTGAAGAACTGGTCGCGATGGAACCTGTCGTAGGTGTCGTGGCTGGGGCGCCGTACCCACGCGATCCACGCCCTCGCCTGCGACTCCCACGCTTCGCGCAAACCCATGCGACGAGGCTAGCGCGAAACGCCGCCGGTCCGGCGGAACCCAGCGTCCGCAGCACGACGGTGGATCCGAAATCGAGAGGTCAGTCGGCGCTGGCGTCGCCGCATCCGCCCCCAAGCGACAGCGTCCGAATGGGAGGCCCGGACAGGCTCGTGTCCGTCGCCGCAAGCTGCACGAACAGGCCGCAGCCGCGCGGATCGCTGCCGCAGGACAGCCACGACGAGGTGAACGTGAGGTCGGCGGAGAGCACCGCGCCGTCGGGGATCGTCAGCGCGGCGTGGCAGTCGCCGCCGCCGTTCGCGCCAATCCCAACGCCATCGCCGTATGGATGAGTTGTCAGCTCTTGGTGGCTTCGCTACGTTTGAGGCGTGGACTATCGCGCGATCGTAACGATCGAACCGGGAAAGCGAGGCGGCAAGCCGTGCATCCGCGGGCTGCGCATCACGGTGTACGACGTGCTCGAGTACCTCGCGTCGGGCATGTCCGAGGCACAGATCCTCGCGGACTTCCCGGACCTCACTTCCGATGATATTCGCGCCTGCCTCGCGTTTGCTGCGGACCGCGAGCGGCGCCTGTTGTCCGTACCCGCGGCTTGAGGCTGCTCTTCGATCAGAACCTCGCGCCGAGCCTTGTGGCTCGGCTCGCCAAGCTCTTCCCCGAATCCGAGCACGTACGCGACGCAGGGCTCGCGATGGCAGACGATGCTGCCGTATGGGAGTACGCGAAGGCCGGCGGGTTTGCGATCGTCTCGAAAGACGCCGACTTTCGGCAGTTGAGCTTCCTCTACGGGAGCCCACCAAAGGTGGTCTGGCTGCGCGTGGGCAACCGATCGACGGCGGAGATCGAGGCGATCGTGCGGGCGAACGCGGGGGAACTCGAAGCGTTCAACGCGGACCCCGTCGCGTCGATGCTCGTGCTCACGGCATAGCGCCAGTTTTGAGAACAGAGTGCCGACGGTGCGAAAGGAGCCCTTACTGACACTTGCCCGTTGCCAACGCAGGAAAACTCAACGCCTCGTGGTGGCCCGTGCCCGGGACGTGCGTTCGCCATCGGCCGATGAAGTCCATCGGCCGATGAAGTCGGCGCGGGCGAGCGACTTGGGGGCCCGGGTCGAGGTCGTCAGAATGGCCATCGCGCTACCCTCCCCACTCGCTCGATCGACCCTCCCCACTTTCCTCCCCACTTTTGGCGTAACGGCTGGAACGCTCAGGTAACGCCAGGTAACGGGAACTCTATGAAATCACTCGATCGCGTAACGCTTGGAAACGGGCTCTCACGCCCAAAATCGCCTTGACACGGTAGGGGTCGCTGGTTCGAACCCAGTCGTGCCTACAAGAAAACACCGAGAAATCGCGGGGTTCCAGAGCTCGCATCATTCGCTCTGACCCCGAAAAGTACCACTCACGGTCGTTTGAGTACCACCGTGAGTACCACTCGCCGGGTGCTCGCCCGTAACGGCCCCTCCCTTCACGAGACGCAGCACGGCCCCGATGCTCTCGCGCTGCTCGACGGGGTGTACCGTCGAGTAATGCTCGCGCATCCGGTCGGTGAGGTGTCCGGAGATGCTCTTGGTCACGAGCGCCTCCACCCTGGCCGTGCGGGCCAGGTCGTTGAAGGTCCGGCGTAGCCCGCGGGGGGTGAAGCTCATCTCCAGGCCGATGAGCGCACCCACCTTGGCGAACGGCTTGCGCAAGCAGTGCTCGCCCAAGTAGCCGCCGTCCGCTGCGGGAAAGAGCAGATCCGAGGCGATCTGCTCTGGGGTGGTGAGCTGCGTTTTGACGTGTTCGGCGAGCACGTCCATGACGTCGGGGGGCACGCTTATACGCTGGCGCAGCTTGGTCTTGGTCGTGTCCATCACCTCATCGCCGAGCGAATGCGACCGGCGCACCAGGATGACCCCCTCGTCCCAGCGCACGTCCGGCGCCAGCCCCTTGCGGCGCAGGGGCCGCAGCGAGGACGGGCGCATTCCGGTCGCAAAGCCGAGAAACGTCATCGCGTAGTGCTGCGGGTAGACCTCGCGCAGGCACGCGAGAAACTCGCTCACCTTGTCGGGCTCGAGCGCGTTCGGCTCCTCCTCGGTGTACGTCGCGTGCTCCGAGGTGTCGAAGTACGTGACGCCTTCGGCGGCATCGCCCGGGAGGCCCAGCTCGCGCTTGGCCGCCTTGGTGATGACCCGCAGGATGGCCAGCCAACCGTTCGCCGTGCTTGGCGAATAGTGGCCGGCCCCGATGAGCTTGGCGATGCCCGTCTTCCAGCTCAGGACGTGGGAGACCTGAATCTGGTCGACGAACATCTCGCCGAACCCGGACACCGTGTCGGTGCCCGCGATGAGGTGCTCGAGGGTGTACTTCCAGCGCTCGCGGCTACGCGCGCTCTTAATCTCCCTCGTGGTCACCTTGCGCTCGAAGAGCGATGCGGCGAACTCGGCGAAGCGCGTCTTCGCAAGCGTGGTCGAGAGGGCGCCCGCTTTTACTCGGGCGCGCTCGTCGGCCAGCCATTGGTACGCGATCGCTTCGTTCGCTTCGGGCAGGACCTTGCGGATCTCCTTCTTGCAGCCCGTCGTCGGCTCGGTGACGCGGGCTCTCACGAGATGACCTCCTTCCTTTCTCTTCCAGACACCGGGTAGCTTCGTCGGCGCCACCCAGCAGTTCCAGCGCTTGATCCAGTTGGTCGTCTTGTCCATCGTCGTCTCCCTTTGGAGGCGCACCCGGACGATCCGCAGCTAGCGTAGCGGGCGGGTCGCCGCGGGCAAATCGATCGAGCTCGGCGCGCGTGAAGAGCAGCGTTCCCCCTCCGCCGCGCCGCCCCACCGCGCGCAGCCTTCCTTCCATCACGGCCTTGCGGATCGCGGAGCTCGAACGGAAGCCCAGATAGCGAGCCGCGGCGGCGGTGGGGATGTAGCTGTCGAGCCCGTCCTCGCCGGTCGCCTGTGCGTGCGAGGTGTTGGCCGGTCGTTCGGCCTCACTGACGCTATTGGCGCGGGGCGGGCTCATGGCCCCATCCCGTTGGCGCGCTTCGATTCCGACTTGCCCCGGGGCCGGGTCGCTACCGCCGGAGGCGAACGAAGAAGCGAGCGCAGGATCTTGTGACCGGGCAGCCGGCCTCCAAGCGCGGCGCTGATACGTACGTAGAAGATGTCGGGCAGCGCGGACGGATCCCGTCCCGTGCGGAGGAGGTAAGCGAAAAGGCCTCGCGCGAGCCGGATCCGCCCCGCCGTGCCGAACTGCATGAGGAGCTGTACCCGCGGGCGGACGCCTGGCACGGCGACCGCGAACGGATCGTCGACGTCGAGTGTGCGGAAGACGAAGAGCCGCCGGCGTCGCCGGCTCCTTATGAGATACGCGACGACGTCGCCGGACTCGAAGCGCGCGACCGGACCGAGGGTCCCCTCCCTGATGTCGCAAGGGGTCCCGAAGAGAAGCTCGGCTCGCGGCCGCTCTTCTCCTGCCAACGTGCGGAGCTGCACGGCCGTCTTCATCGCTCCCTCCCTCCGGACGGGCCACGAGGCCCGCGAACCATCGCGTCGAGGCCGGTCGGCGCCGGGGCCCAGTCGTATCGCCGCCGACCGAGCTCCGATTTGCCCGGGCTGGCGATCGTGGCAGCGCGATCGGCGGGCGGGCGGTCCGGAATCGCTCGGCCAGGGTCCTTTG
>JBAULD010000315.1:0-9669 GCA_049578005.1 Polyangiaceae bacterium | reverse complement strand
TCTTCAGACGACGACATTCCCTCCCTGCGCTGAGCGTCCATCGAGTAAAAGGGGGGGCGCATGCGGTGGAAGGCGGTGGCGCGTTCTTCGGTTATCTGCAGTCTCGGCCTGCTGACGGCGTCGGGTTCGTCGCGGGCCCAATCCGCACCGCCGGAAGGCGACAAAGTTGCGGCCGAAGCCCTATTCGAGGAAGGGCGCAAGCTCGTTGCCGAGGGGAAGTTCGGCGACGCCTGCCCGAAGTTCGCCGACAGCGAACGCCTGGATCCGTCACCGAGTACGCTCCTCAACCTGGCCAGCTGCTGGGAGAAGGTCGGCCGAACGGCGACAGCGTGGGCCACCTACCGTGAGGCCGAAAGCGCGGCGCAAGCGGCGAGGCGTCCCGACTACAAGGCAATCGCGCAGCGGCACGCGGAAGGGCTTTCTCCGAAGCTCGCGCGGTTGACGATTACGGTGCGGCAGCCCACGGCGGGGATGCAACTGAAGCGCGACAGCGTGCCGGTCGAGGCTTCGGAGTGGGGGATAGCGATTCCCATCGACCAGGGCAGCCACTCGATCGAGGCGAGCGCCCCAGGCTACAAGGACTGGACTGCTCGAATCGAGGTCTCGCGGGACGGGGCTCAGTTGCTGGCGTCCGTCCCGCCGCTCGAGCAGGCGCCGGCATCGCCGTCGCCCGTCCAGCCGTCGACGTTGCCGGCCGCGACGATCGGCTCGTCGGCGGGGTTCGCGCAGCCACCGTCACGCCTGGACTCCGGACCCGCGCGCGGGAACTCACAGGGGACGGTCGGCCTGGTCGTTGCCGGCGTCGGCGTCGTGACCCTGGGTGCCTCCGGGGTGCTCGCTCTGCTCGCGAATGGCAAGAAGAACGACTCTTTCTCCAATTGCGAAACCGGCAACTCGAACATCTGTACCGCCCAGGGAGTCTCCGACCGCAACAGCGCGCTCGGGCTGGGCGACGCCGCCACGATTGCGATCGCCGTCGGCGCTTCGGCGCTTGCGACTGGACTCGTGATTTGGCTTACGGCTCCCGGGAACGGGTCGGGGCGCAGCGCGCGACTCGTGGTCGGTCCCGGCGGCGGCGTCGCAGTGGGGACTTGGTGATGAGCCGCGAGCTGCCCGCCGCCCTGGTCGTTTCCCTGGCCTGGTTCTCTGGAGCGTGCGCCATCCTCGGCTGCAATTCCGTGCTTGGAATCGAGCGGGCCACCCTCGAGACGTCGGAAGCCGGGGTGGAAGCGGGCGGCGACCCGACCGGTGGAGAAGGCCCGCTGACGTGCGACAACTACTGCGCGGTCATGATGCAGAACTGCACCGGAGAGTATCTGGAGTATCTTTCGAACGACGTTTGCATGACGCTCTGCGGGTACATGACCCAGGGGCAGTTCTACCCGCTCGACAACGAACCGGAAAACGTCGACACGCTCGGCTGCCGTCTCTGGCACGCCCACTCCGCGGCAGCGCATCCGGAAGTCCACTGCCGGCACGCCGGGCCGCTCGGCGCCGACCTATGCGGAGGGCCGTGCGAGCCGTTTTGCAGTCTGGACTGGCACTACTGCACCGACGACAACGGTTTGGCCGTCTACGACGGTCAAGTGACGGGATGCGAAGCCGTGTGCGCGAGCGACGGCGGCCTTCCCTACGTCGAAGTGGATTCGGGCGATTTGGCTGACCCGTCCGGCAACATGATCGTCATGGGTAACACGCTCAACTGCCGTCTCTGGCACCTCGAGACGGCGATCAGCATCGACATGCCGACGACCCATTGCCCGCATACGGGACCGCAAAGCGCCACTTGCCAGTGACGAAGGCGTGGCGCCCGGGTCACCTCGGGGAATAAATTCCCAGGGTCTCGCGTCGCTCGCGGTCGGCGGGGCCGTGATAGAACCGCCGCACCCTTCTCGCTGGAGCGAAAAAGCCATGTACGACGTCCGTGCCCTGAATGAGCTAGTCGCCAAAGAAAGCGCATTCGTCGACCGGCTGATGAACGAGGTCGGCAAGGTCATCGTCGGCCAGCAATACATGGTCGAGCGCATCCTGGTCGGCCTGCTCACCGGCGGCCACGTACTGCTGGAGGGCGTGCCCGGCCTGGCGAAGACGCTCACTGTGCGAACGCTCTGCGACACGATCCACGCCAAGTTCGCGCGCGTTCAGTTTACCCCCGACCTTCTGCCGGCGGACCTCGTCGGCACCGTCGTCTACAACCAGCAGAGGGGAGAGTTCACCTCGAAGCTCGGCCCGATCTTCGCGAACCTCATCCTCGCCGACGAAATCAACCGAGCTCCCGCGAAAGTGCAGAGCGCCCTCCTCGAGGCGATGCAGGAAAGGCAAGTGACGATTGGCGACAAGACATATCCGCTGCCGCAGCCGTTCGTCGTCATGGCCACGCAAAATCCGATCGAGCAGGAAGGGACGTACCCGCTCCCGGAGGCGCAGATCGACCGATTCATGCTCATGATCAAGGTCGGTTATCCGACGCGCGAGGACGAGCGCAAAATCATGGATCGGATGACGCAAGCAGAGCCGAGCCATGCGGACCCGGTGGTCACGCCGGGCGAGCTTCTGGAAGCCGCGAAGATCGTAAAGCAGGTGTACGTCGACGAAAAAGTCAAAGAATACATCGTCGACATCGTCTTCGCGACGCGCGAGCCCGCCAAGCACGGACTCAAGGACCTCGCGCCGCTCGTCGAGTTCGGGGCCAGCCCCCGCGCGAGCATTGCGCTCAATCTCGCGGCGCGGGCCCACGCGTTTTTGCGCCATCGCGGGTACGTCACGCCCGAGGACGTCAAGGCGATCGGACCGGACGTCTTGCGACATCGCCTCGTCCTCACCTACGAGGCCGACGCCGAAGAGGTGACGAGCGAGCAGATCGTCAAGCGCGTTTTCGACGTCGTCGAGGTGCCGTGACGAGGCTGTCGTGATCCCGAAAGAGCTGCTTCACGCCCTCCGCACGATCGAGATCTACACCGGCCGGCTCGCCAACGAGCAGCTGTCGGGGACGTACGCCTCGAGCTTCAAGGGCCAGGGTCTGGCGTTCCGCGAGGTGCGCCCGTACCAGCCGGGCGACGACGTGCGCACGATCGACTGGAACGTCAGCGCGCGGATGAGCGAGACCTTCGTCAAGGTCTTCGTCGAGGAACGCGAGATGACGGTGATGCTCGTCGTCGATCTCTCGGCCAGCGAGCGCTTCGGAACGCGCAGGGCCGCCAAAACGAGGGTCGCGAGCGAGGTGGCCGCGCTTCTCGCCTTCAGTGCAATCCGGAACAACGACCGGGTGGGTCTCATCATCGCCACCGACCGTATCGAGCGCGTGGTCCCCCCGAAGAAAGGGGAGAAGCACGTGATGCGGGTCGTCCGAGAAATTCTCGGATTCGAGCCGAACCAAGCGACGGCGGCGCGAGCCCACGCCTACGACGATCGCGGCAACATGCGCATCGGGGCCGGGACGGATCTCAAAGCCGCCCTCGAAGCGCTCGTGCGCATCTCGCGCCGGCGGAGCATCGCCTTCGTCGTCAGCGACTTCTACGACACAGGTTACGAGCGCGCGCTCGCGCTCGCGTCGGCGAAGCACGACGTCGTCCCGGTCGTGCTCATCGACCGCCGGGACGCCGAGCTTCCGGACGTGGGCCTTGCGACGTTCGAGGATCTCGAGAGCGGCGAGAGCGTCGTCCTCGATACCAGCGACCCCCGGGTGCGGGCGTGGCATGCCGAGGCGGTCGGACGCATCACGTCGTTCCGTCGGGGCGCTTTCCACAAGCTCGGGCTCGATTCGGTCGACATCGACACCGCCGGATCCTTCGTCCGTCCGCTCCGCGACCTCTTCGCGCGCCGCGCCCGGAGGATCCGCCGATGAAGGGTTTGTGGACTCTCGTCGCGGCGTCGTTGTTCGTCTTTGCGGCCGCGTCGCTTCTGTCGCGCGAAGCGCGCGGAGAGTGCGTGGAAACGGCGCCGGCAGGCAAGGAAAGGCCGGAGTTGGTCGATTCATTCCCGCGAAGCGGCAAGAGCGGTTATGCGGCAACGCTCCACGTGGTCGTCTCCCACGGCAAAGGGGAGAGTGTCCTGCCGCGGGGGCTCGAACTCCAGACCGAGAGCGAAACGGCACGCGCCCTCAAGGCGGCAGGATTCGTTCTCCCGGACCAGGGCGGTGGGGCCGGCGCCAAACTTTCGAGCATCGATCTCGACCCCAAGACCGGTCGCCGGCAAACGACTCTCGACCTCATGCTCGTCGCGCTCCCCGCGGAGCCCGGACGGCGCAAGCTGGTCTTGCCCGCGCTGCCAATCTCGATCTCCCGGGCCAACAGCGACATCTTCACGCTTTGCACCAAGCCGCACACGATCCTAATCGAAGATCCGACCGCATCGACGCCCGACGCGCAGCCGAAGCCGAACCCTTCTCCGCGCGTACAGCGTGAAGAGTGGGTCGCGCTCGAGCGTGCCCTTTCCTGGGGAGCGATCGGCGTCGTCGTGGGGAGCGCGCTCGCCTGGCTCCTTTATCGGTGGTCGAAGCGGCCGAGACCCAGCCCACCGCCGCCTCCAGCGCGCCCCCCTTGGGAGGTCGCGCTCGAGCGCCTCGACGAAGTGCGCCACGCCGGCCTACTCGAGACCAAGCGCTTCGCCGAGTTCTTCGACCGCGTGAACGACGCCGTTCGCGAATGCCTGGGCGCCCGCTTCGGCTTCGATGGGCTGGAGTCGACTACGCACGAGATGCTAACGGCGCTTCGCAAGGTGCCCCAATTCCGGATGCCGCTCCCCGAGGTTGCCGCGTTCCTGCAGGACTGTGACCTCGTCAAGTTCGCCGACGTCACGCCGACGCTCGAAGAGTGCGAGCGCGCCCTCGTCGATGCAGAAAAAGTCGTGCGCGCCACGATGGCCCCCAGCCCCGCGCCGCCCGTCCAAGTCGTGGAGGTCCGCCCGTGAAGCGCCCCCGCTGGATCCGCGGCGCGCTCGTCGCGCTCGGCACGCTCGCCGCCGTCGCGCTCGCACTCGTGACTCCCGTCCTGGCTCGCGGGGACGCGTGGCGAAGCGCGAAATGGGCGACGTGGCCAGGCCCCCTAGGCGATCACCCGTCGACCGCCGACGCGCTCGCGTGGGTCGCCCGTGCCGGTTGGTGCGTCGCGCTGGTCGCGGCATTGCTCGCCGTGCCGTTCATCGTCCATCGCATGACGCTGGGCGCCGACGACCGCGTTCCTCGTCTGGGCGTGCCGACAATCGCACCGCTCGTGCTCGGCCCTCGCGGCTGGCGCACGCCGCTCCGCGACGTGCCGGGAGTCTTGCGAGGCGCTGCGCTCGTCCTGGCGGCCCTGGCGCTCGGGCGCCCACAGAGCGTCCTGCGTGGCGAGACGCAGGAGGAGCGCGGCATCGACATCGTCATCGTCCTCGACCTGTCAGGATCGATGTCCGCGGTCATGGACGCCCCGGCGGCCCCAGGGGGGGCGGCTGCGCGCGGCTCGCACCACCGCCCGACGCGAATCGACGTCGCCAAGGACGTGCTCATCGACTTCGTGCGGCGCCGCAAGACCGATCGCATCGGCGTCGTCGTCTTCGCCAAGCAGGCGTTCGTGCTCTCGCCGCCCACGCTGGACTACGCGCTCATCACGCAGCTGGTCTCCAAGATCGAGCTCGGCGTCATCGACAGCAGCAAGACCGCAATCGGCGACGCGGTCGGCACCGCCGTCGCGCGCGTTCGCAGGAGCGACGCCCGGAGCAAAGCCGTCGTGCTGCTGACCGACGGAGACTCGAACGAAGGGGTGGTCTCCCCCGAATACGCGGCGCACCTCGCCCAAAAGGAGGGGGTGCGCATCTACACGGTCCAAATCGGCAACGGCGACGACGTCGACGTCCAAACCGGGACGGACCTCTTCGGTCAGCCCGTGTATCAGCGCCAGCATTTCCCCGTAAACCCCGAACTTCTTCGAAAGATCTCCCACGAGACGGGCGGTGAGGCGTTCATCGCCACCGACAAGTCCGGGCTCGAGCAGAGCATGCACGCCATTCTCGACCATCTCGAAAAGACGAAGTTCGAGGCGCAGGCCGCGACGATGGAGGACTTGTTTCCTCTCCTCTTGCTGCCTGCCGCCGTCCTCGTCGCGCTCGAGGCGCTCGTACGATTGGCCCTGGTCCGGAGGTTCCCGTGAGGTGGGGGTACGACTTCGGGTCGGCGTCAGGGGTGATGGTCGCGGCGCTGTGCGTCTTGGCGCTCCTCGGATACGCCGGCGCAATCGTGTGGGCGAGCGTTCGGCAGGCGAGGGCCGCCGCGACGTTTGGCGACGCCGGACTCTTGGCCGCGCTGACGACATACGACTCGGCGGCGAGGAGGGCCACGAAGTCGGTGCTGTCGATTGCCGCCATGATCCTCGCGTTCGTCGCCCTCGCGCGCCCGGAGTTCGGGAGCGGTACGAAGATCGTCCCGGCGACCAACCTCGATGTCGTGATCGTCCTCGACTACTCGAAGAGCATGTACGCGCGCGACATCGTGCCGAGCCGCATCGCGCGGGCGAAGGCTGAAGTCGCGCGGCTCATCCAAGATCTTCCCGGCGCGCGCTTTGGTGCCGTCGCGTTCGCCGGCGAGCCGATGAGCTTTCCTTTGACCAGCGACGGCGCCGCCATCGCGCAGTTCTTGCGGCAGCTCGAGCCGAACGACATGCCGGTCGGCGGCACCGCGACGGCGCGGGCCCTCGAGCGCGGACGCGAAGTGTTCGCGCGCGATCCGAAATCAAAGGACCACGTGCGCGTGATGGTCTTGGTCACCGACGGCGAGGACCTCGAGGGCGATCCCGTCAGCGTCGCCGAAGCGTGTCAGCGAGAAGGAACGCGCATCGACGTCGTCCAGATCGGGGGCCGAGCGCCCGAAGTCATCCCCGACGTGAGCGCAGAGGGCAGGGTGACCGGAGTCCGGCGCGACGACGACGGCAAGCCTCTGACGACCGCGCTTTCGGCGGAAGGCGAAGCTCAGCTAGCGCGAGTCGCCCAAACGAGCGGCGGGACGATCGTGCGGGCCGAGCACGGAGACACGGGGATCGACCAAGTCGCCCGCGCACTGAAGAAGATGATGCGCGAAGAGCTGAGCGAGAAGGTCGAAACGGTGTACGCCGAGGAATACGCGTGGCCGCTGAGCGGCGCCGTTCTGCTCCTCATCGTCGAAGCGCTGATCGGCGATGCTCCGAGAAGGGGCCGAGACCCGAAGCGGAAGGGCCCAAAGGCGATGGGGTTGGTGCGTTCGATCCTCGGAGTCCTCGTGTCGTCGTGTTCGATTTCGCTGCTCGTGTTGCCCCTCGTCGCTGGTTGCGGCTGGAACCCGTCGCGCCCGTTCGAGCGCGATGCGCCCGCCGTGAAAGCGGCGGTCGCCGATTTGAATGCGGGAGACGCGGCGAGCGCGGCGAGCCGCCTCGAGGACTATCTGTCGACTGGTCCGTGCAAAGACGGGAGCATCGGCACCCCCGACGAGGTGAAGCGCCGCGCGGACGGCACGTTCGACCTCGGCCTCTCCCTTTTTCGGATCGGAGAGCTCTATGGGCGTCGCTTCGGCGAAGAAGAACTCGACGCGGGTATCACGGAAGAAGCTCGGGCGCAGCGTCACGCCCGCGTGGAATGCGCGAGGCAAGTGCTGGAAGTGATTGTCGGAGCGGAACACGCGCCGATCGACCTTCGCGCCCGCGCACTCTACCTTCAAGGCAACCTCTCGTTCTTGGACGGTGCCTACGAAGAAGCCGTCCGTGCGTATGACCGCGCCCTGGTCCTCGCTCCCGGAGAGGTCGACAGCGGCGATCCCGTCGGCCGCGACGCGGCTTGGAACCGGGCCATTGCGCTTCGTCGGATCGAAGACGAGAAGAAGGACGCGGGGAGCGATGCGGCCTCCGACGCCGCCCGAGACGGAGCGCGAGACGGAGCAGGGGAATCGAACGACGCGGGGCGGGACGCCGCGCAAGAAGCAGGGCACGACGACACCGGACGGGACTCCGGCGCCGAGCCGCCGCCGGAACCGCCGGACGCGGCACCAGACCGTCCCGACGCCGGGGCCCAGCCGCCGCCGAGCACGAACGAGGACGAGCGAATGCTCGATCAGCTCGAGAGTGCGCCCACCCTTCAGCAGGAGGAGGCCAAGCGAGCAGGCAAGAAGCGGGTGCGAGGGATGGCCGACAAATGACGAGGTCCGTCCTCCCGGTCGTGCGCGGTCTTTCGTGGATCGCTGCCATCCTCGCGATCCTCGCTCTCGGGAGGCACGCCGCTGCCCAGTCTGCTCCTCAGCTGCAGCTCCGCGCGAGCGCGACCACCGTGGGCGTGGGCGACGTCTTCGAAATCGAGCTCAGTGCCACCAGCGCCGACACGATGCCCGCGGACGCGCAACTCGGAGGCACGCACGGCTTCGTCGTACGCGGGCAGAATCCGGTGCCGTCGCAGACGCACATCAGCATCAACGGCAACCGGATGGACCGCTACACGCTCACGATGACGTGGCAGCTCGAGGCGCAGCGCGTCGGAACGTTCCACGTCGGTCCGGCGACCGTGCTCCTGTCCGGGGCGCGATACTCCGTGCAACCCCTGACGATTTCAGTCGTCCCGGCGGGGCAAGCGCCGCGACCGCGCGCTTCGGCTCCCGCGCTGCCGCCGGGGATGTGGAGCCCGTTCCGATTTTCTCCTTTCGACCCCTGGAAGGGTCTTCTTCCCCAGGGAATCGACGGCGACGATCAGGGGCAGGGCTCCGCGCCGCAGATCCCCATCGACCCGAAGCTTTCGCTCGAGTCTGCCCGCGGTCCGTTCTTTTTCCTGCACGCGACCGTCGACAAGACGACGGCGGTCGTCGGCGAGCAAGTCACGTACAGCGTTTACGCGTACTCCGATTTGGGGGAGCGCGCCGATGTCGACGGGGAAGCCGGGCACGAGTCGACGGCGGCCGACTTCGTCAAGCATCCGATGCTTCGCGAAGACCAGGACGCGCCTCGGGTCGGCTACGCCATGGCGGGCGGTCGAACGTGGGAGGTCAAGCTCCTCCGTCGCTGGGCGCTCTTCCCGCTGCACACCGGTGACCTGGTCATCGGCCCGATGCGCTTGAACGTCGTTCGCCCGCAGAGCGCGGCGGGGCCCTCGCGCACCGCCGAGACCATCGTCGTTCACGTCACCGAGCCGCCTCTCGCGGGGCGCCCTCCCGGCTACACGCTCGGCGACGTCGGCCACTTCTCGCTGACCGCCCAAGTCTCGCCTCGCGAGATCGAGGAGGGCGGCGCGATCAGCGTCCACGTCGAGCTGTCGGGAACGGGCAACTTGCCGACCGCCATCCCGACGCCCGCGCGCGCCGGCGTGGAATGGCTGACGCCGGAGACGCACGGCGAGCTCGCTGCGATGGGTCACGACGCGTGGGGAGGCAAGCGGACGATCGACTACGTGGTGCGGATGCGGCGCCCGGGCAACGTCGATCTCGGCGAACTCGCGCTACCGTTCTGGGATCCGGATCAGAAGCGATACGAGCTCGCTCGGGCACCGCTCGGGGTCGTGCGTGTCTCGCGGTCGGCGGCCGGTGCGAGCGCCTCGGCCGATCCCGCGCGCGAGACCCTACCTGGCCTTCCCGCGGTGCGCGACCGGTTGGAAGGGTCCCGGGGTCCACGCGCGCACGCCGACGACTCCCCCGTTTTCTGGATTGCCGGCGTCGGCCTGTGGCCGCTTTCGTTTGGCGCGGTCGTGGCG
>JBAULD010000314.1:0-4438 GCA_049578005.1 Polyangiaceae bacterium | reverse complement strand
TCGCGTGACCGACGGGGCAGCCGCCGATGCTCATGAGAAAGCCGCGCGCGAAGGGCATGTGAAGGGCGCCCACGGTCGCGACGACGCCCGCCAGACTGGCCGCCGTGATGGCGAGAACTCGTCTTGTGCGCATGGCGGTTCTCCTATTGCTCGGCCCCGGCGTCGCCCGGGAACGGCTCCAAGCCCGCGTCGGCGAGTGAACTCGTCACGATTTGCGACTTGGTCGCAATGAGCGCGCCGGCGAGCGTGGTGACGTCGGCGGACGAGACTCCCGCGCTCGTGAGCGTCTGACCGGCGATCATGACGAACTTGTCGAACGTGCCTCCGGAGATGAGCAGCGGGGCGTGGATCGCTTGCATCGAGCGGCACGTGTACGATCCGGCGTCGCCGGTGATCGTCGTCGGGTACGTCTCCGGGCCGCCGGCTGCGCTGCCGACGAGGTCCGTGAAGCACTCTTCGATCTGGTCGGCGGTCGGGTGCCCGTTGCCGGGCGCGCCTGCCTGGAAAAAGAAGTAACTCGCGATGTCCGCGTTCTGCAGCTCCGCGCCGACGATCGCGTTGACGGCGCCGCGAATCCCCGCGTGCCCCCCGAGCCGGCCGTAGAGCGTCGAACCAGCGTCCGTGGCCCCTCCGTCGGACGGAGCCGCTCCACCGTCGCCGGGGAACGGCTCGGTGCCCGCGTCGGCGAGTGAGCTCGTGACGATTTGCGACTTGGTCGCATTGAGCGCGCCCGCCAGCGTGGAGACGTCGGCGGACGAGACCCCCGCGCTCGTGAGCGTTTGACCGGCGATCATCACGAAGGTGTCGAACGTGCCCCCGGAGATGAGAAGAGGCGCGTGGATGTCCGTCATCGACCGGCAGGTGTACGAACCTGCGTCGCCCGTTATCGTCGTGGGGTACGCCTCGGGGCCACCCGCTGCGCTCCCGACGAGGTCCGTGAAGCACTCTTCGATCTGGTCGGCGGTCGGATGTCCGTTGGCGGGCGCGCCTTGCTGGAAGAAGAAATAGCTCGCGATGTCGGCGTTCTGCAGCTCCGCGGCGACGATCGCATTGACGGCGCCGCGAATCCCCGCGTGACCCCCCAGTCGTCCGTAGAGTGTCGAAGCTCCCGTCTCGGTGCTCCCGGTATCTGGAGTCGAGCTGCCCGTATCCGGCGCGCTCCCGTCGCTCTGCGGGGTGACGGTGCTGTCGGTGGCGCCCGAATCGCTCGCCGGCGCCGGGCTCGAGTCGTCGCTCGAGTCGCACCCCACAGCCAGTACTGCCAGCGCGGGTGACGCCGCGAAGGTCAAGGCACCGAGGGCAGCCTTGACCAAGCCATTCGTTCTCGAAGCTAGTTCGGTCATCATCTTGTCCTTTCCTACGCGAGGCGCCGTTCACAGCGCCCGGGTGACTACGTTCGACGACGGCGAACGGATCCGCGGCGTATCGTGCTGCGCATGTCCGACGACCGTGACCGGGAGGACGCTCGAGAGCTCGCGACCCTCGGGTATCGGCAGGAGCTCCTGCGGCGTCTGGGCGGCTTCTCGAGCTTCGCCATCGGCTTTTCGGTCATCTCCGTGCTCACAGGCGTGACCTCCACGTTCGGCGACGCGCTCGGAGCCGGCGGACCCGTGGGGCTCGGCCTGGGCTGGCCGCTCGTGTCCGTCTGTACGCTGGTCGTAGCGCTGGCGATGGCCGAGCTCGCGAGCGCGTTCCCGACTGCCGGCGCGCTCTACCATTGGGCGGCGCTCCTCGGCGGAGCGCGCGTCGGGTGGACCACCGCGATGCTGAACTTGGTCGGGCAACTCGGCATCGTCGCGGCGATCGACCTCGCATGCGCGCAGGCGATGGCCCAGAGCTTCGACCGGCCGGCGCTCGTCTATCCGCTCTTCGGCGCGCTGCTCGCGGCGCACGGGGCGCTCAACGCGACGTCGGTCCGTCTCGTCGCGTGGCTCAACGACGCTTCGGCCGCCGTGCACATCGCCGGCGTGGTCGGCCTCGCCGGTCTCCTTCTCACCCGCGGGCGCTTGCACGGAATCGGCTACCTGGCCCACGCCGGAGCCTCCGCATCGCACGGCGCCCGCGGCTTCGTAGGGTCGCTCGTGCTCGGCGTGTGGACCTTCACGGGCTTCGATGCGCCCGCGCACGTGAGCGAAGAGACGCATCGTCCGCAGCAGAAAGCCCCTATCGGCATCGTCTCGTCCGTCGCGGTGAGCGCCGTCGTCGGCTACGTGTTCGTCGCGTCGCTCGTGCTCGCCGTGCCCGAGGGATCCACTGCGGCGGGCGCACCCGATGCTGCGCTGCAGGTGCTGCGAGGGGCACTCGGCGAGCGCGCCGGCAGGTTCGCGCTCGGACTCGCGATCGTCGCGATGTGGTTCGCCGGGCTGTCGAGCGTGACGAGCGCGTCTCGGATGCTCTTCGCGTTCGCCCGCGACGGGGGACTGCCGTGGTCGCGCACGCTTCGGGCCGTCCATCCCCGGACGCGGACGCCGCTCCACGCGACGGTCGCGTGCGTGCTGGCGCCTCTGGCGCTCGTCGCGTTCACGGCATCGATCAGCGAGACGGTCTTTCTTGCCGTGGCGGCCCTCGCCACGCTGGCCCTCTACGGGTCGTATGCGCTGCCGATCCTCTTCGGGGCCGTGGCGCGGATGCAAGTGCGCTGGACGCGGCCGGGCCCGTGGAATCTCGGTCGGGCGGGTGTCGCCGTCGCGTGGGCGGCCGTCGGATGGTCTTTATTCGTATTCGTGGTGTGCGGCCTCGCAAACGCACTCTCGGTGCGGCTCTTTGCCGGGCTCCTGGTCGGGCTGGCGGCGCTTTGGTTTCTCGTCGTTCGCCGCACGTTCGTCGGCCCGAGCGTCGATCTGGCCCACTTCGAATACGCAGTTGGCCGGGACTCTGCGGTCTCGAGTTCCGCGCGGCCCGTTCGCGAAGCTTGATTCATCGCATACGCGACCTGATTCCCGGACTCGAGCGAGCATTCGTACCATTGCCCGGAGCTTCGTACAGTCTGATACGAAAATTGTTTCGTTCATGCAATTGTGGCCACGCTGCGGTCATAGTCATTGGAATGCGGACTGACGTCGTTTTGCGCGCCGGTGTGATGCTCGCTTGTGTGCTCGGTGGGTGTTCGTCACACGCTCCGACGAGTTCGTTTTCGAATCCCGACGCGGCCGCCGGGCCAGCCGTCGTGGTGGCGAACGCATCCCCTCCGCCGTCGTCCGGCGACGCCTCGCTCGTGTTCGGAAACGCTCCGGCCAACGCGGACGCGGGCGCGAGCGCCGCAACGAACGAGGCCAGCACGGGTGCGGGGTTGCTCTCCGGAGTCCACATCGTTCCGGCCGACGCCCTTCTCTCGGTAGCTGCCGGGTCGCAAGGGATGCAGACCTACCAGGTCCTGGCAACCATCGACGGAGCGGGCCCCGAGGTCGACGTCACCCCCCGATTCGTATTCTACGTTCCGGACAACTACCTCGTAGGCGGTTTCCCGGCGAATGGCGCCCCTACGTTTGCGTCGCGTGTGCCATCCGCGGCGACCGATCCGCCGCAGCAAGGTGGCAAGCTCACGGTTCAAGCGCAGGCTACCAATGCCGACAACAGCTTGCTCACGGCCACGACGACGCTGACCGTCCAGCTGACGGCAACGCTGACCGGCCCGGCGGGCACGGGCGTACCCGCGAATGCGCAGGCCCTGTTCGGCACATCCCCCGACGGTGGCGCTTCCGATTCGGGAGTGGCCGATGGCAGTCCATCGACCGTGGCGCCCGATCCCACCCGGGCACCCACCGTCTTTTATCCCAACGACGGCGTCATGCTTCCACCGAACCTCAAACAGCTGGAGGTGCACTGGCAGCCGGGTTCTTCTCAAAATACGCTTTACCGCGTCTCTTTCCTGAGCGCGGCCGCCAGCATCGATTACTACGTTCGTTGCGGCGGCCCGACGATTGCCACCCCTGGACTCACTTCGGGGGCTTGCGCGCTGCAGCTCGATCCCGCCGGATACGGTTATCTCGCGCAATCCAACGCCGGACAGGGCATCGTGACGCTGACTGTGGCGGGGGCGGACGACAGCGGAACCGGCTACGGAGTGTCGGTCCCGGTCCGCCTCCAGTTCGCGCAGGAGTCGGTCAACGGGGGCGTTTATTACTGGGACGTCACGCACACGCGAATCATGCGCTTCGATTTCGGAGGGACTCAAACGGCGCCGGAAATCTTCCTCGCTCCCGGCGACTACGGAACGAACGGCAACTGCATCGGCTGCCATACGCTCTCTCCCGACGGAACGAAGATCGCGGCGTCTCAAAACGGCCAGTTTGGCGGGCAGCTCGTATACGTCGACGACATCGGCAAAGCGACCACTCCGGCGCCCCCCGCCCGCTCCGACCCCAGCTATCTGACTCAGAACAACGACGCGAAGGATCACATTCAGTTCGCGTCGTTCGATCCGGCCGGAGACCAGTTC
>JBAULD010000313.1:0-3708 GCA_049578005.1 Polyangiaceae bacterium | reverse complement strand
CAACACCACGGAGCGAAAAGCGAAGTGCAAGATAAAAGGCCGGCGTCATGGTGTATTTAAGTAATTGATTTCTCTTTGAAAAGTATGTGTCACTCGGACTCGGCTAGACGCCGACCCCTACGCAACTATGGAAAACCGCATAGGAAATCATGGCGCCGACCCAAGATGACCGCGACGATTTGCCGATCTTTCGGCCTCGTCTGGGAAGAGGCGCGCGGCGCGACGCGCGCGAGCCCATGCTCCGCAACGCCCTGCTCCGCGGGCTGCGGCGCGGAGCAGCTTCAGCCCTGGTCGCGGTAGGGACGGCTCTCCGCCGATGAGCTTCGAGCCGCCCCCCGCGCAGATCCCAGCGAGCGGAATTACCGCACTGGGCTCTTACCTTGGGTTGTGACGATTAGACGCTGCTGAGGCCAGGGATGCGTGATGCGAACCGGAGGAAGCCAGCGCGCCGCGATTCGTTGCATTCGTTCCCAGTTGATGGGCCGTCGCTGGCCTCTTCGCCGGAGCGAGCGAAACCATGCTCGGCGCACTGTGGTTCGGAATGCTTCGAGCGCGCGAGCGTTGGTGGGTACGCCGTAGTACGCAAAATGTCCACGTACGACGGAGGCCAGCCAACGTCCCTGCTCCGCGATGGGCTGGTGACGGCGGTGCCGCATTTCGGTCGAAACCTCGTGCAGTTTGGCCGTCATTCGCTTCCTGATAGTATGCCGCAGCAACAGAAACTTCTCCGGCTTGCTTCTCGTGCGCCCGCAGCGGTGCGAGAAACCGAGAAAGTCGAAGGTCTCTGGGGCTCCCCGGAGTTGGCGCTCTCGCCGGTTTGGCAGGGCGAACCTGCCAAACGCGATGAGGCGCGTCTTGTCCGGATGCAGTTCCAGTTTGAACTTCGCGAGCCTATCGCGCAGCTCCCGCAGGAACAGTTCGGCATCGGAATGGTGCTGGAATCCGACGATGAAGTCATCACAGTAGCGCACGACGATCATGTCACCGCGTGCGTGCCGCGCTCTCCATTGCTGGGTCCATAGGTCGAAGACGTAGTGCAGGTAGATGTTCGCCAGGAGGGGCGAGACCGTTGCTCCTTGAGGCGAGCCCACCTCACTCTGCGTCCACTGCCCGTCCACCATAACGCCTGCGGTCAGCCATTTCTGGATGAGCCGCAGGACTCTTCGGTCCGCTATGCGGTGCTCGACGAACTTCGCCAGCCATTCGTGGGAGATGGCATCAAAGTAGCCACGAATGTCGGCATCGAGCACGAAGCCCACCTTCCTCCTCGTGATGGCGACCGCGAGCGCATCCAGCGCATCGTGCTGGCTCCGTCCCGGCCGAAACCCGTAGGAGAATCCGAGAAAATCCTGCTCGTATATGGCGTTGAGGACCTCCACCACCGCACGTTGGAGGACTTTGTCCTCGAGCGCGGCGATGCCGAGCGGCCGTTGCTTGCCGTCAGCCTTGGGGATGTACGCCCTGCGAGTCGGCTTCGCCCGGTACGCTCCGCCACGCAGTCGGGCGTGCAGCTCTCGGAGGTTCTCTTCGAGCTGCTCGCCGTATTGCTGCCACGTGACGCCGTCGACACCAGGTGCCGCGTCCTTTTTGAGGGCGTGGAACGCTTTGCGGAGTCGGTCGACGTCAACGTGATGTAGGAGCGCGGTGAACCGCATTGCCTTGTCTCTCTTCGCTGCCTGTCGTACGCGGTCGAGCGCACTTGGCACGCTTGTCCGGCGCTGTGTCCGGGGCGCGTTTTGCTCTCCCGCGTTTCCCTTGGCCAGGCCCCTTTCCTCCATCGCTTCCGCAGCCGGTCGCCCGGCATTGTTCGGCGACTTCGCCTGTCCGACTTCCCCGCGCCGTGCACCGCCGGTGTTCGGCCATCGGCCTTTCCGGCGCGTCCCGCCGCTCCATCCGCGGCGGGAGGCGTGGGGACCTCCCGGTTCTCGCGCAAGAAGGTTCCGCACGTGCTTCGGGTCTTCGACCGCGCAGGGCCGCTCGAGGACTCGCGATAGCGCCCTCGAGTCGTGTTGCCTTCCGCATCGCCTAACGGCGTCGGCGCCCCGGATTGTTGTTTTCGCGGCTCAGTGTCCGAGCCCGTGCGTGCCCCTGTCAACGCTTCACCCTCGTTCTCGCGAACGTCGGCGCATGACTCGGGGTCACCGTGGGTCGCTACTCCTTCGGTGTCAGGCTCTTGCATCCTTTCCTTCCTGCCGGTTTATCCCGGCGCACTAAGCGGCCACTGATTTCCGAGGGTTCTTGACCCATCCTCTGCGCGAGCGACCAGTGGAAGCCTGGCCGGCTGCGAGGGTCGGGTGGAGGGTCTGCGTCAGGCGGCGTGCGCTGGTTGCCGGTCCATCTTATTCATCTGCCGTCATTGTGATCGGGGCAGATCTACCGCGGGATCGCTTGTCGGATGCGCGGCCGCCGGCAGGCGCGGGCCCGGGCCAACGCGCGGCACCAGGCGAGCGAGGAAGGACGAGCGGACCACCGCGATCGTCAGCGGGCGTACATGAGCCGTCGGCGGTCGATGACGGATACGGGTTCCGTGCGCCACGCCTGGGAAGGCAAGGTGCGGGGCGCGGGCGAGTCGCCCGCACCGGAGGTGCCCCATGTCCACCCGAGCGAGCGTACGGATGGTGCTGACCAGCAGCGCGAGCCAAGTCTTGGTGACGGACCGCCACGGGCGGGACATGCTCAAGGCGCAGCTTCCGCCGGCGAGCCAAGCGCACCGGCTCGCGACGCGGACCTTGCTCGAAGCGCTGGCGCTCTTCTGCGATGCGCGCCTGCGCGTTGTGCTGTCCGCGGAGTCCGAGGATCTTTCCTGCGCACAGGGCCTCTCGGACGGATTCGGCTTCGGGATCGACACGCTCCACTACGAGATCGAGATCGCGGCGTCACCCGCGAAACGCCGTCGCGGCGTCGGCCGCTTCCATGACGTCCGACGACTCCGGGCCGTCGACGGAGACGAGCTGTGACGGTCTCGCGAGAGGTCGAGGCGGAGATCGCGCGCCTGTACCACGCCGAGCACTGGAAGGTCGGCACCATCGCCGCCCAGTTGGACGTGCACGAGGACGTCGTACGGCGCGTCGTCGGGCAGCTTCCGAAGAAGGCTCGCACCAAGACGGCGGCGGCGACGCCGGCGGCGATGGTGGCGTACGTCGACTTTGTCCGCGAGACGCTCGAGCGCTACCCGAAGCTCTGCTCGACGCGGCTCTGGGACATGCTCCGGGAGCGGGGGTTTGGTGGAAGTGCCCGCGCCGTGCGCCGCTACGTGAAGAAGGTCCGGCCCAAGGGGCAGCGCGAGGCGTTTCTCCGGCTCGACGCGCTCATCGGCGAGGAGGCGCAAATGGACTGGGCGCACGTGGGGCAGATCCCCGTCGAGGGAGGCGGTCACCGGTCGCTCTGGCTCTTTCTGATGGTGCTGTCGTGGTCGCGCGCGACGTGGGGGGAGTTTTGCTTCGACACGACGGTGCACTCGCTGCTGCGGTCGCTGGTCCGCGGCGCGAGTTATTTCGGCGGCACGCCGCGCCGATGGCTCTTCGACAACCCGAAGATCGTCGTACTGGAACGCCACGGGCATGCGTCTCGTTTCCACCCGCTGCTGCTCGAGCTTGCGAGCGCGATGCGCGTCGAGCTCCGCCTCTGCCACCCGTACCGCGGCAACGAGAAGGGGCGCGTGGAGAGGAAGATCCGTTTTGTGCGTCAGCGCCTTCTGGCGCGGAGTTT
>JBAULD010000312.1:0-5825 GCA_049578005.1 Polyangiaceae bacterium | reverse complement strand
CATCATCGAGGCGCGAAAGCGCACGCCGTGCGCGCCGAGCGCCTCGGCGACGAGCGGCAGGTCGCTGGCGAATATCTGCTCTTGGAGCGCTCGGGTCGCTGTCGAGACGATGACCTTGCGGCCGCTCAAGATAGCCGGCACGAGGTACGCCAGTGTCTTTCCTGTTCCCGTGCCCGCCTCGACGAAAAGGTGGCGCTCCTCTTCGAGCGCTCGTTCGACCGCCCGGGCCATCGCAAGCTGGCCTTCGCGCAGCTCCCAGCCCGAAAGCGCCCGAGACATGGGAGAGCCGGGACCGAGAACGTCACGCGCGGAAGTCATGGGATCAAGCGAGGCGCATCAGCAGCAGGCCATTCAAATAGCCCGGTTGCGGCTTACCGGCTCGCGCTCGATCACGACACGTGCGCGACATTGAACTGCCGTTCACTGCGTGGTACACGCCGCACCGCTTCCAGAGCAAGCCTTTGAGGCTTAGGCACCCGCCGATCCACCCTCGCTCGAGACCCCCATGACCCAGTCGCAAATCCCTCCAGCGTCCCAGCCTCCCCTCGGCTCGAACGGCTCCCCGGCCGGGGGCGGCAAAGTGCTCCAAGTCATCGGCCCCGTCGTCGACGTCGAATTCCCGGACGGCAAGCTCCCGAAGATTCTGAGCGCGCTGAAGCTCAGCAACCCCGGAATTTCGAACACCAAAGACAACTTGACGCTCGAAGTCGCCCAGCATCTCGGCGAGAACACGGTTCGTGCGATCGCGATGGATACGACCGACGGCCTGGTACGCGGCATGGTCGTTCGTGACACGGGTGCCCCCATTTCGATGCCCGTCGGACCCGAGTGCCTGGGGCGGATCCTGAACGTCATCGGCGACCCCGTCGACGACGGCCCCCCCGTTCGGGCGCGGATGCGCATGCCGATCCACAGGCCGCCGCCGCTCTTTATCGAACAATCGACGAAGATCGAGGTCTTCGAGACCGGCATCAAAGTAATCGACCTTCTGGCCCCGTACCGCAAGGGGGGGAAAATCGGTCTCTTCGGCGGCGCAGGCGTCGGAAAGACCGTGCTCATTCAGGAGCTCATCAACAACGTCGCGAAGGCGCACGGCGGGGTGAGCTGCTTCGCTGGAGTCGGCGAGCGCACCCGCGAGGGCAACGACCTTTACACCGAGATGACCGAGACGAAGCTGCAGACGGGTGAGCCGGTCATCAGCAAGACGGCCCTCATCTTCGGCCAAATGAACGAGCCGCCGGGCGCACGCGCTCGCGTCGCGCTCAGCGCGCTGACCGTCGCCGAGTACTTTCGCGACGAAGAAAAGCAGGATGTCCTTCTCTTCGTCGACAACATCTTCCGCTTCACGCAGGCGGGCTCCGAAGTTTCCGCACTGCTCGGGCGTATTCCGAGCGCGGTCGGCTACCAGCCGACGTTGTCCACCGAAATGGGGGCGCTCCAGGAGCGCATCACGTCGACCAACAAGGGATCGATTACCAGCATTCAGGCCATCTACGTCCCCGCCGACGACCTGACCGACCCCGCGCCGGCGACGACGTTTGCGCACCTCGATGCGACGACGAACCTGAACCGGGCTCTCACGGAGATCGGGATCTATCCCGCGGTCGACCCGCTCGACTCGACATCGACTCTGCTCGATCCTGGGGTTATCGGTCAGCGCCATTACGACGTCGCGCGCCGGGTGCAGGCCATCCTCCAGAAGTACAAGGACCTACAGGACATCATCGCCATTCTGGGCATGGACGAGCTGAGCGAAGAGGACAAGCTCGTCGTAGCGCGCGCCCGGAAGATTCAGCGCTTCCTCTCGCAACCGTTCTTCGTCGCCTCGCAGTTCACCGGCGCGCCCGGCAAGTATGTTCCTCTGAAGGAGACGATCGAGGGCTTCGAGCAGATCACGAGCGGCAAACTCGATGCCCTCCCCGAACAGGCGTTTTACATGGTGGGAAACATCGAGGAAGCCAAGGAAAAGGCGCAAAAACTCACAGGCAAGAACTAAGCGCCTCCCCCCGGGGTGCTCGAGAAACCGATGGCCGACAAGATCCAGCTCGAGATCGTGACGCCGCGCGGGCGAGCGTTGTCCGCGATGGTCGACGAGGTGACCGCGCCAAGCGTGGCCGGCGAGTTCGGCGTACTGCCGGGACACCTCCCTCTCCTGGCGGCGCTGCGCACGGGGATCGTCACATACCGACAAGGAGCGGAGACCAAGCGCTGCGCGGTCGGAGGCGGGTTTGCTGAGGCAGGACCCGACCGGCTCGTCATGCTGACCGACGAGTATGCCGTTCGGGAGGACCTGGATCCTGTCATTCTCCGAAGGGATCTCGCGCGCGTGGAAGAGCAGCTCGGCAAACTCACGAGCGTTCCCGTCGTAGCGGCAGGCGCCAAAGGGGCCGAGTCCCCGCTGGCCGAAGCGCGGGCGCAGCGTGAGGCGCTCATCGCGCGCGAGAACTGGCTGGCCGCGCAGCTCGAGCTCTACGGCGATCCGCCCCCCGCGACCACGCGACTTTACGAGGAGTTCGGTCCTCCTGGGCCTCCCCCCGAAGACGAAATTCCTCAGGGACCGGGGAGCGCGCCCGACGAGCTTCCGGGCGCCGACTCGAAACCCCGAGACGGGAAGTAGCCGCCGGCCATGCAACGCTGGGTCACCGTAATCGTCGGCCTCGCGTTCGCCGGGTTGACCTTCTGGGTGGTCGCGCGGAACTTTCACCCCCCGGAGGCCGTAGGGCATGCCGCGGCCCCGTCTGACGCCGGGGACGCGGACGCTTGGATATACGCCAATGCCGATGCGGGTCTCTCGAACGCGGACAGTGGGCCTTTGCTCTCGGACGACCTTCAGGTCCTGGCCTCCCGCACGGACGGCGGGGTCGGCTCCGCGATGCCCGACGGCTCGCCCGTTCCTCCGCTGCCCTTGGCGGTGCCGCGGCAGATTCGTTTCGGCGTGGTCCTCGTTTCCTACGCCGGCGCGCAGCCGAGCCCGGGGGGTGGGCCGGTATCGACGCGTTCGAAGGGCGACGCGCGGATCTTGTCGGACCGGCTGCTGACCACGGCACGGCAGGATTTCCACGCTGCCGTGCAGCAAGGCGACGTCGGCTCAGCCGACGATGTCGGTCAAGTCAAGCTCGGCATCCTCGAGCCGGCGCCCGAGTACCTCCTCTTCACGTCCCCGGTCAACGCCGTCGGCGGACCCATCGATACTCCAAGGGGCTATTGGATCGTCAAGAGGCTCGAGTAAAGGGAAGGCATGGCCACAATCGACGTCCGACGAAATCACACCCTTTCGAAAGAAGAGGCGAGAAAGCGCGCGGAGGCACTCGCCACGTCCATGCAAACTCGGTTCGATCTCGACTGGCGTTGGGATGGAGACCGCATCGTCTTCGAAGCCCCGCGCGGTGCTGCGAAGGGGACGAAAGGGTCCGTGGAGGTGAGCGACCGAGAAGTCCGCGTGCAGATCGACCTTCCGCTGCTCCTCCGCGTGATGAAAGGGACGGTGGAATCGAAGGTGCAGGAGAAGCTCGGACAAGTGCTCTAACGTCGTCCATTCGCTCCGAACCCAAGTACAATTTGTCATGCCGCGAGCGCGCGGACTGCGTTACCCTCCTGGGTGAAGGCACAAAAAGCGGTCGTCCGCGTCGGCTCCGCGCATGTCCCAAACGCCCACGTCCACGTTCAGCCCGCCGCCGGAGCCGCTGACGGCTTCTTCGTCTCAGCACCCGCCCGGTGAAACCACCGTCGCGTCCCTTGCCGTCCAGGAGGCCATACAGCGCTTGCGGGCGGACCTGGCTGCGACGAGCGACCGACCGCGGCAAGCGCGCCTGCTCATGGAGGTGGCCAACATCGAAGAGCTGTCCGGCGATGAGCCGGCCGCAGCGCGCGATTACCTCGCGTCGTACAACGCGGACCAATCGTTCCGCGAGCCGCTCGAAGGGCTCGTACGAGTGCTCGAGAAACGCCGGAGCCTGAAGAATCTCGGCAAGCTCGTGGACGCGCTGGTCCGGGCGGCTACCTCGCCGGACGAAAAGGTGCGCGCACTCTTGATGCGCGCGGCCTACCAGGCGGACGTGGCGGATGACCTCGAAGCGGCCAAGACCGGAGCGCGAGAAGCCACCATGGTCGAGGGGGCGCCGGCGGCGGAACAGGCGAGCGCTTGGCTTGCCTTGGAGGTGCTCGCGGGAAAAACCGGAGACGTGGCCACGCGCGAAGCAGCCTTGGGCGAGCGCGCGAAGTTCGCGTCGCAGCCCACTTGGCGAGCCCTGCTTCTCGTAGACCGAGCACGCTTGGCAGCCGCTTCGGCACGCATCGAAGATGCGGTCTCGCTGCTGGAAGAGGCTCGTTCCCTCGAGTCTTCCGCAATGTGGGCGGCGACGTCGATGATCGAGGAGCTCACGCGCGACGCCTCGCGCGCGCCCGCAGGAGACGCGAGGCGCGCTCGGGCGGAGAACCATGCGGAAGCGCTCGAGGCCATGGCGTCGCTCGTCGAACGACGATTGGCCGACCCGACGCGGGTCGACGCGCTCGGGGTGCCGGGGTGGGCGCTCGAGCCATCGCGGCAGATTGATACCTGGCTGCGCGCCGCAGAGGGGCGCCGGCAGCTCGGACAGCTCGATCGGGCGGCCGGCATCCTCGATCGCGCGATCGCGTTCGCCGGTGGGCTGGAAGGCGAGGCAGCGCGCCTGGCGGAGGCAGCGGCGCTGAACGCGCGAATTCGTCTCGCTGAGCAGACCGGCGATACGGCGCTCGCCGCCCGGCTGGCCGGCGAGCGGCTGGCGTCCGAGAAGGACGGGGCGTTAGCCGCCGCGCTCGCGATGCGCGTCGCGGAGCAAGCCGCTTCGCAGGGCGATTCGCCACGAGCGTTCGAGGCACTGTCCCGAGCTATCGCGAGCGACCCGGGTTGTTTGCCGGCGCGTGCCCTTCAGCTCGACATGTTGGCAGATGGACCGGATCCCGCTGCATTCGCCGAGCAACTCGAAGCATTCGCAGATCACCTGGCCACCGACGAGGCGCGCGGTCGGGCCTTCCTCCTCGCTGCGTATTTCTGGGCGATTCACGCCAAGGACGTCGCCGGGGCCAAGGCGGCGCTCACCCAGTCGGCGATGTACGGCGTCGCGGCCGCGACCGCTGCGCGAATTGCGAGGGCGCTCGCGAGCATCTCGGACGACTCCGGCTGGTACGAGGAGTCGACCAAGCGGCTCGTTGCAGCCGGAAGTGACGAACGCGAACTCGTCTCTCTCTACGTGGAACTCGTGCGTCTTCGACACGCGCGCGGCGACGCCGAAGGGGAGGCCAAAACACTTCGTGAGATGGCTGGCGCCCCGAAGGGGGCCTGGATCGCGCGTGCCCTCGAGGCGTTTCTGCCCCACACCGGCACGGAAGGCGTCGGTCGCGCGCGAGCCGCCGTCGAAGAACTCGCAGAGCTCGAGCGAGATCCCGAACTGGCGAGGGGGCTCTCGCTCGTCGCAGCGATCCGTGCGATCGCTGCCAGCGACTCCGCCGCAGCGCGCGATCGGCTTGCCAAGCTCGCCGAAGTCGACCCTTCCGACGTGCTCGTGACGTCGATGCTGGGCGACGTCCTTCGGGCATGTGGAGACCACGCGGGGGCCGCGCGAGCTGCCGCTGCTTCAGCGGCGGCCAGTGGCGACCCCGAGCTCGCTGCATCCCTGCAGCTCGAAGGAGCCTTCGAACGATGGCGTGCCGGAGATCGCCGGCAAGCCCTCGAAGAGCTCGAAGGTGCGATCGCAGGGGCCCCCGAAGCCGCACGAATGGCACTCGGGTGGGCGGCGCGCGGCGTGGACGTGGATTCGATCGACGCGCGCCGGGCTGCAACCCAGCTC
>JBAULD010000311.1:0-4163 GCA_049578005.1 Polyangiaceae bacterium | reverse complement strand
AGCGGGCGATGCCGGCTGTGGAAAACCATCGTCAATCCATCGCGCTCGATCCGGTCGCAGTAGTCGAAGCGAGCGAGGTAGCTCCCCTCGATGCGGAACGGAGCATCCGCCCCTTCCCCTTCGAAGCGCCCGGCGGAGTTCATGGGGTGCACGATCGCGAGGCAGAAGCGGCCTCCCGGCTCAAGGACGCGGGCGACCTCCCCCACGGCGCCCTCGAGATCCGCAACGTCATGAAGCGTCATGAACGCGACGACGAGATCCGCGCATGCGTTGGGCAAGGGAAGCGCCACGGCGTCGGCGACCTCCGCGGCGACAGATGGCATGAAGTTGCGCGCGGCATCGACGAGCACGGGCGATCCGTCGAACGCGACCACGCTGTGTCCTCGGGCGAGTAGATCGCGCGCGACACGGCCCTCGCCGCAACCCACGTCGACCGTGAGTTTCCCGGGGCCCGGAATGAGGTTGAAGAACTGGTCGCGATGGAACCTGTCGTAGGTGTCGTTGCTGGGGCGACGTACCCACGCGATCCACGCCGTCGCCTGCGATTCCCACGCTTCGCGCAAACCCATGCGACGAGGCTAGCGCGAAACGCCGCCGGTCCGGCGGATCCCAGCCTCCGCGGCACGACGGTGGATCCGGAATCGAGAGGTCAGTCGGCGCTGGCGTCGCCGCATCCGCCCCCAAGCGACAGCGTCCGAATGGGAGGCGCGGACAGGCTCGTGTCCGTCGCCGCAAGCTGCACGAACAGGCCGCACCCGCGCGGATCGCTGCCGCAGGACAGCCACGACGAGATGAACGTGAGGTCGGCGGAGAGCACCGCGCCGTCGGGGATCGTCAGCGCGGCGTGGCAGTCGCCGCCGCCGTTCGCGCCAATCCCAACGCCATCGCCGTATGTGGCGGCCGTGCCTGAGCAAACGCCAGTCAGCTCGAGGCCAGCATCCGCGGCGACGCCGCAGGGCGGCTCAAGGACGAACTGCGGCCACACGTTGCCATTCGGGCAGTTGCACGTCTGCGTAGCGTCGGGACTGCAACCCGTTTGCGCGAGGCCGAGTGCCGTGAGCCAAATCACGTTGCGAACGGTTCGCACAGCGCAAACCTCCGTCGACTCGCGGATGCAACCCTCAATCCATGCCATGCTACCCCGCCCGGGATTATGTCGCGGCGGGCTTTCGCTTCGCTCGGGCGCCAATGGACGTCTTATTCTTTCCGGCGCCGGAGGCTCTCGTTCCCGTGCTCGACAGCTCTGGCGCCACGTCCGCGCTCGAGGGTCGTGCACGGCGTGACGCACGAAGTCCACGCCTACCGCCCGCGCATCGAGGGCCTGTTCGTCAAGACGGGGGAGTTCGCGCCGCAGCTCGGGGCATACGCGGAGGCTCTTCGGGCGGTGGGTAAGCGCCTGGTCGGCATCTATGTGCACTTCACAATGGGGGCGGGCGTGGGGTAGGGCGGAGATTCGCGGGCGGCCTCACCGTGGCGCGCCCGGTAGTGCTGACTGGTGGGCGCGCCCGCGGCGAGCAGGCGATCTGTGTCAACCACGGCGAAACATGCGGGCTCGTGAAGCAGACTCGGCCAGCGTGCAATACAGCCGATGAGCGCCCTCCGCGTCCCCTTTGTACGTAACGAGCGTCAGACGGCACGCGGCCGGATGTACTGACTGACCTGGCACATGTAGTCCCGCTTTCCAGGAAGGACGCCGTTGTGGCGCAGGATGTCGTAGGCGGTTACGTAGTGAAAATAGAAGTGCGGCAGCGACCCAGTCGCGCAGTAGCTCGCCTCGCGGGGAAGGGGGGGACCACGTACGGCGGCAACGACGCCGCGATCGACGAGATGAAAGTGGTCGCATCGAGCAGACGATCGAGTTCGTGCGGAGCGCGCCGGTGGCCGCGTTCGAGGGGGCGCAGGATCGCGAGGTCGTGATCCCCGTGACCGGCTCCGAGCGGGACTTTCATATGAAGGGTTTCGAGGGAGGTCGCGTCCCTCGCGTGGTGACAGGCCAGCCTGACCTGCGCCGCGAGCGGGAGGATGTCCGGAGCCAAGCGGGCCTGAACGAGGGCCGTTGGATCGAACATCTTCTCGGCGGCGTGGGCTGCGCCCATGTCGAGGAGCTTGGACAGCGTGCGCAGCGTGGGGACGAACGTCTCGATCGCCAGCGAGTGGAGCGACAGGCTCATGGGGTGAACAGTGTCGAGACCTGGGCGATGGCAACGGATCCACTTCCCGATTCTAGAGGCTGCCCGTAAGCCGGCAGCAAGCGACGAACGGCATCGCGATTCACGGACGGACTACTCCGCCGCTTCCTCCGCGGCTCTTTCGCAGGGGATCGCAAGGGTGAACGCAGCTCCTCGGCCGAGACCTTCGCTCGCTGCCGTCAGCGAGCCCCCCATCTCACGGGCGCCGTTGATGGCGGCGTGAAGTCCAAACCCATGGCCGTCTTTGCGAGTGGTAAATCCATGCTGGAAGACGCGCTCCAAATCCGCCGGGTCGATGCCCGTGCCGTTGTCGATGACGGCAATCCCGACGAAACCGTCGCGCGGAATCCACAAGCGAACGCAGACCCGCTTTGGTTGGCTCGACTCGGCGTCCTTGACTGCGTGCTTCGCGTTGCTCACGAGGTTGATGACAATCTGGAGCACTTTGTGCTTGTGGATCATCAGTCGGGGGACCGGCGCGAACTCCCGAACGATCTCGACCTTCTCGAGGTCCAGCGTGGCGATTCGGATCGCGTCGTCGAGGAGCGCGGCGACGTCCGTCGCTTGCCGGAACATGGAGACGCCGGCGAACTCTTGCTGGACGCTGATGACGTGCTTGATGTGCTCCGCGTTCTTGTTGACGCCTTCCAGCTCGGCCAGCAGCTCGTCTCGCTCGGCGAGGAGATGGCTCGCGAGCTTCTTCAAATAGTTCGGCAAGAGCTTTCCCTGGGGATCGTCCTTTAGGAACGACGCCAGCCGCGACTCGTTCGCCACGGCCATCTCGGCGACGCGCCCGACGTTCGCCACCCGCGACTCCCGCATGCGATCGGCGGCGAGTCGGACCGAGACAAGTACGCTGTTGAGGACGTTGCCCACGTTGTGAAGAACGTTCGTCGCGACTTCGGCCTTCCCCGAACTGTGCGCCGCGTCGGCGAGCTGCTGGCTCATGTCGACCACCGCTGCCTGCGCCTTCTTCCTTTCCGCGATCTCGTTTCGCAGTGCGCTGTTCGCGTTGGTCAGCTCCCGGGTGCGCTCGATCACCCGCTGTTCGAGCTCTGTAGCCTGTTGCTTGAGGAGCGCCTCGCGTTCCTGGTAGTAGTCGACTCGCTTGCGGAGCTCAGCGGGCGAAATTCGCATGCGCGCCAGCATCTTCGCGTAAGCCATCGCGAGGGCCTTCGACGCGCCATCGTCGACGCGATCTTTGCTGTGCATCGCCGCGTGGGCAGATGCGGAGCCGATCGCGCCGGCGAGCGAACGCTCGACCCAGTTATTTAACTCGGCCCACTCGACCGCCGTAATTCTGTCTTTGCCTGCGATGCCGGCTCCTTCCATGCAGCGCGCGACGACCGCCTTCGCCTCTGCCGCCGAAAAATACTGTGCGAGCAGCTTCTCGGAGTTCGCCCGCTGCGGCTCGGCCGACATGGTCGCCTCGCCGACATCGCCGATGTCCGTGTTGCGCTCCGGGGTCACGAACGCTTCGGCGAGACGGCGCTCGGCGGCTGTCGCGGGAAAGAAGACTGAGCCCGCGACGTAGAGCCCGATGTTGAAGATGAGCGTCCAGAGCACCCCATGGGTCAGCGACGGAACTCCTTCGAGCCCGAAGAGAGCGGTCGGTCTCAGGGCGGCAACGCCCCAAGGGCCCGCTTTCAGAATCGAGTCGCCCATCCACCCGCTCTTGACGAACGTGGGCATGAGCAGCGTGTAGTTCCAGATGACGAATCCGGCGGCGAGGCCGAGCATCGCGCCGATGCGGCTCCCCTGCTTCCAAAACAGGCCGCCGAGGCTCGCGGGCGCGAGTTGCAGCACGGCCGCGAAGGACAGCATCCCGATGCTGACCAGCATGTAGCTCTTGCCGATGGTGAGCACGAAGCCGAATGCCGCGAGGATGAAGACCGTTGCGAATACCCAGCGCGCCGAGAGGAGGTGGCGCCGCAGAAACCAAAGCTTCGGGCTTCCGTCGATAATGGGCAGGAA
>JBAULD010000310.1:0-18388 GCA_049578005.1 Polyangiaceae bacterium | reverse complement strand
GGTATCGGCATTGGCCCGCGTTTTATTACGTGACCCGCGCGAGCTCGCGCGACATGTTGCAATGAGCCCGAGCGCGCCCGTCGAGGGGGGCATCCTCGAGCGCGCGTCCGACGGAACGCTCCGCCTTCCCGCGCTGACGACGGCGCACTCGCACGCGTTCCAGCGGGCGATGCGAGGGCGGGCACAGCGGCCCGGCCTTGGCGCGGACGGACCGGACGACTTTTGGACATGGCGCGGGCAGATGTACGCGCTCGCGTCGTCGCTGACTCCAGAGTCACTCCATTCCGTGAGCCTGGTGGCGTTCCGCGAGCTCGCCCGCGCCGGAGTACGCACGGTCGGCGAGTTTCATTACCTGCACCATCAACCGGACGGAACTCCGTACGAAGACCGTACCGTTCTGGCCGACGCCGTCGTCCGGGCTGCGAAGGACGCCGGACTTCGCATCGCACTCCTTCGAGTCGCCTACCAGCGCGCCGGGGCCGGCCGGCCGCCGGAGGGTGCGCAGCGCCGCTTCTGTGACCCGAACGTCGACGACGTGTTGCGCGACGTCGACACCCTTCGCGCCCGTTGGCGCGGCGACCCCGACGTGGTCGTCGGCGTCGCGCCCCACTCGGTACGCGCCGTCTCGCCGGATTGGCTCGACCCTCTGCGCGACTACGCCGATCGCAACGCGACGCCCTTGCACATGCACGTCGCCGAACGCGAGAGGGAGGTTCACGAGTGTGTGGCCGAGTCGGGCCTGCGGCCGATTGAGCTGCTCGCCGACCGCGGCGTCCTCTCCGAACGCTTCGTGGCCGTGCACGGAATGCACGTCCTGCCGCACGAAGCGAGCCTCCTCGGCGCCGCGCGCGCGTTCGTTTGCATGTGTCCGACCACCGAGCGGGACCTCGGCGACGGTCTTGCCGATGTGCGCGCACTGCGCGCCGCCGGCGTACGTCTTTGCTCCGGCGTGGACAGTCACGTCGTGGTCGATCCCATCGAGGATCTGCGCGCGCTCGAAACGCACGAGCGGCTGCGCACGCGAACGCGGGTCACGTTCCGTCCGGCGTCGGGGACCCCGGCCGAAGAGCTATGGCGCGAAGGGTCGCTCCAGGGTGCCGCGGCGTGCGGCTTCGCCGACGCAGGAGGGCGACTGGTCGTCCGACGCGACCATCCCGCGCTGGCGCTCGTGGACGACGAGTTCGTCCTCGACGCGATCGTCTTCGGGGCGGGAATCGGAATCGTCGAGCGCGTCGACCCTTGAGGGCGCTCGGGGGTGGGTCGTCGGCCAGCCACCGAAGAGCTTGCGTGAAGGGCGCCTCGCGGCGAAAGTACCTAGATCGCCATGCCTGCCGAATTTCGCCTGAAGACCAGCTTCGAGCCGAAAGGGGATCAGCCCCTGGCCATCGAGCAGCTGGGCAGCGGGTTGCGCAACGGCGAAAGGCACCAGGTTCTTCTCGGCATCACCGGATCCGGCAAGACGTTCACGGTGGCGAACGTCATCCAACAATCCGGCAAGCCGACGCTCATCCTCGCGCCCAACAAGACCCTCGCCGCCCAGCTCTACGGCGAGATGCGCGAGCTCTTCCCGGAGAACGCCGTCGAGTACTTCGTCAGCTACTACGATTACTACCAGCCCGAAGCGTACATTCCGACGACCGATACGTTCATCGACAAAGACGCGATAATCAACGATCAGATCGACCGAATGCGCCACTCGGCGACCGTCGCGCTCTTGTCGCGGCGCGACGTCATCATCGTTGCCAGCGTGAGCTGCATTTATGGAATCGGGAGCGCCGAGAGTTACCACGGTCTCGTCATTCAGCTCGCCGTCGGCGAAGAGCTACGGCGCGACACGCTCCTCCGGCGACTGGTGGACATCCAATACGAGCGAAACGATATCGACTTCCACCGGGGAACCTTCCGCGTCCGGGGGGACGTCGTCGAAATCTTCCCCACGTACGAACACGAGACCGCGATCCGCGTCGAGTTCTTCGGCGACGTCATCGAGTCTATCAAAGAGGTCGACCCGCTCCGCGGTCGTGTGAAACAGTCCCTCGACCGCTACGCGATCTACCCCGGCTCTCACTACGTGACCCCTCAGGCGCAGATGCGGCGCGCGGTCGAGAGCATCCGCGAGGAACTGCGCGAGCGGCTCGACGTCCTCGACAAAGAGGTCCGCTTTCTCGAGAAGCAGCGGCTCGAGCAGCGCACTCTCTACGATCTCGAGATGATGGAGCAGATGGGCTTTTGTTCCGGAATCGAGAATTACTCGCGCCACCTCTCCGGCCGAAAACCGGGCGAGCCCCCTCCGACGTTGCTCGACTACTTTCCGTCGGACTTCTTGCTCGTCATCGACGAGTCCCACCAGACGATGCCGCAGCTGCAGGCGATGTACCGGGGCGACCGAGCGAGAAAGGAAACGCTCGTCGAGTACGGCTTTCGCCTCCCGAGCGCGCTCGACAATCGGCCTCTCAAGTTCGAAGAATTCGAAGAGCACGCTCGCCAGGTCATCTACGTGTCGGCCACTCCTGGTGAATACGAGCTCGAGAAGGCGCAAGGCGTCGTGGTCGAGCAGCTCATACGCCCGACTGGGCTGACCGATCCGGAGGTGGAGGTTCGGCCCGTGTCCGGACAGGTCGACGACCTCTTGGGCGAGATCAAAGAGCGCGTGAAGAAAAACGAGCGCGTCTTGGTGACGACGCTCACGAAGCGAATGGCGGAAGACCTCACCGATTTTTATCGCGAGCTCGGAGTCCGCGTCCGCTACTTGCACTCGGACATCGACACCCTCGAGCGAATCGACATCCTGCGCGATCTGCGCCTCGGAGAGTTCGACGTCCTCGTGGGCATCAACCTCCTGCGCGAGGGGCTCGATCTGCCCGAAGTGTCGCTCGTGGCGATCTTCGACGCGGACAAGGAAGGCTTCTTGCGAAGCGCGCGATCGCTCATCCAGACCATGGGGCGAGCCGCGCGCAACTTGAACGGCCGCGTCATCATGTACGCCGACTCGATCACCCCCGCGATGAAGAGCGCCATGGAAGAGACGACCCGGCGTAGGGCGGTTCAGGAAGCGTACAACGTCGAGCACGGCATTGTCCCGCAGACGGTCGTCCGGGCGATCATGAACATCAACCCGGCGAGCGGCACGATCGACTATTTCAACGTTCCGAAGTTGGCCAAGGGCGAGCGCGGCCAGCTTGCGGCGCCCGGAGCCGGGCCAGACATCGAAGAGCGCATCGCCGCGATGCGGCTCGAGATGTTCGCCGCGGCCGAAGAGCTCCAGTTCGAGAAGGCCGCGCGGATGCGCGACGACTTGAAGAAACTCGAGGCGATCGCGGGAATCGACTCGGGGGGGGCAGGGTCCGAGGCGCGCAGCTTCGATCCGTACGCGTCCGGGACGAAGAAGGCGAGCGCCGGCGGTCGCGGCGCGGGCAAGGCGAGCGGTGGTGCGGCGCGCGCGGGTCGGCGATATAAGTCGCGTTGATGGTCGGACCGGTCGTCTCGCACATTTCCGATACCGCTCGATGGGTCGCGGCATATCGCGCTATCGAATCCGGTCGGCCCGACGCCCTCTTCATCGACCCGTTCGCCGCCAGGTTGGCGGGCGACCTCGGCTCCAAAATCGCCGGAAAAATGCGAAAGACGATGGGTCGAATCGGCTGGCCGATCGTCGTCCGCACCAAGATCATCGACGAGCTCGTGCTAGCCGCGGTCCGCGAGGGGGCCGATCGAATTCTGAACCTCGCCGCGGGACTCGACTCCCGGCCGTACCGGTTGCCGCTCCCTCCGTCGCTCACCTGGGTCGAGGCTGATCTCCCCGCGATGGTCGACGAAAAAGAGCGCATGATGCAAGCGGAGATTCCCCGCTGCCGGCTCGTGCGCGAGAGGGTCGATCTCTCGCAACCGCGCCCTCGCGCCGCGTTCCTGGACAGGGCCCTCGACGGAGCGAGCCACGCTGTCGCCATCACCGAAGGTTTGCTCATCTACCTCGACGAAGACGCGGTCCGCGCGATCGCCCGCGATCTGGCGTCGCGATCCCAGGTCCGGGGATGGATCGTGGACCTGGTCTCGCCGGCGGTCCTCCGTATGATGCGTAGACAGGTCAACCATCACTTGTCCCCCGACGCGGAAATGCGGTTCGCACCGGAAAACGGCGTTTCCTTCTTCGCCCCGCTCGGCTGGTCTCCGAGCGCCGTCCGATCGAATCTGCGCGAAGCCTTTCGTACGAAGCGCTTGCCGCTTCTTCTCCGGCCGTTCGCGTTGTTCCCGGAGCCGGACCCCGGCAACCCGGGCCGGCGGCCTTGGGGCGGCGTCGTTCGATTCGATCGGGCGGACTCGGTCCAGTAGCGCGACGATTCCGCCGGCTGCAATGGCACGACGCTCAAGCGCCCACCTTCGTCACTCGCGCCGTCGTCACGAAGAATTGCTCCCAGCGGAGCCAGCGCACTTCGGCCGCGAACGAGCCCTCGCTCTCGGGCAAGTGCAACTGGACCTCGGCAGCTCCTGCCGGCAGGGGTCGGACCGAGACCTCCTTGAACGCCACGTAGCGGCGGACGAATGGATCGAGCGCTTTGTAGACGGCCTCCTTCGCAGAAAAGCGCAGGAGTACGGCTCTGGCGCGAGCTGCGGACTCGAGACCGGCGACCTCCCCGACTTCCTCGTCGGTCAGGACCTTCGAGGCGATGTCGTGTGACGACGCCCGGTCGAGCTCGACGTCCACTCCCAGGTGCGTTGCACTCTGCGGAGTTGCGGGCGCGACGAGGGCTACGGCCAGCGTTTCCTTGTGGCTGATCGAGCCCGACACCTCGGGAGGAAGCATCGGCGCCCCACGGGGGTCGACGAGGACCGCTGGGGCGTCGAGACCGGCGCGCGAGAGCGCCAGCCGCAACGCCACGCGGCCCCCCAACCATGTGCGGCGCCGTACGGCCGTCAGCTTCGCCGCGAACGCGAGCTCCCCCGCTGGCAGGGCATCTGCGCCGGGCGTCTCTCCGTCCGGAAGGCGAATGCCGACGCACCGCCCGTGCTCGAGACGAAAGTCGAACGCGATGTTCGAAACCACCCGCGCCCATCGTGCCACGGTGGCCCCCGGCGTGATACGAGAGAACTTGCCGCAATGCAGCCTCACGTCCACGTCGTCGTCCTCGCCGGGGGATCCGGCACGCGGTTCTGGCCTGCTTCCCGCCGGCGGATGCCCAAGCAGCTATTGCCGCTGGCCGGCCGGCCGAACGAACCCCTGATCGCGGCGACCGTGCGCCGTCTCGTGGGAGTCGTGTCGCCCGAGGACGTCTGGGTCGCCACCAGCGCCGACCTGGTCGCGGCAACGGCCGACGCCCTTCCGGGTGTTCCACGCTCGCACTTTCTCGCCGAGCCTGTGGCCCGCAACACGGCTCCGTGCATCGGGTGGGCGAGCGCGACGATCGCGCGCGAAGATCCCGACGCCATCGTCGCCGTTTTGCCGGCCGACCATTTCATCGCAGACGAGGGCGCGTTCCGCGCCGTCCTCGCACGAGCCATCGACGTGGCGCGATCCGGGTGGCTGACCACGGTCGGTATCGTGCCGACCCGCCCGGACACCGGTTACGGCTACATCGAACTCGGCGAACGGATCGCCGAAGGGGCGAACCAAGCAGTCCGGTTCGTGGAAAAGCCCAGCCTGAGCGTCGCCGAAGCGTTCCTCGCCGGGGGGCGACACCTGTGGAACGCCGGGATGTTCTTCTTTCGCGCGAGCGTCATGCGAAGCGCGATCGCCAAGCACTTGCCATCCTTGGCGGCAGGCCTGGATCGCATCGACGCCGCAGCCGCGACCGGCGATCAGTCGGCCGCGGTCGCCGAGGTCTTCCCAACGCTCCCCTCGATTTCGATCGACCACGGCGTCATGGAAAAGGCCGAGCGCATCGCGGTCGTTCCCGGGAGCTTCGGATGGAACGACGTCGGTAGCTGGGAGGTGACCTGGGAGATGGCCGTGCGCGACGCACAAGACAACGCGCTTCCCGAAGGAACGGTCGCCGTCGACGCGACCGGGAATCTGGTCCGGGACATGACCCGAGGCGCGGCCGGCAAGCGCTGGGCGCTCATCGGCGTCCACGACCTGGTCGTCGTCGAGACCGACGACGCCGTCCTCGTGGTACCGCGCGCTCGCGTTCAGGAGGTACGCGCGGTGGTCACTGCGCTCGAGAAGCGGGGGGAAGTGGAGAAGCTTTAGACCGCTCGCTTACTTCTTCTTTTTCGCGGCACCCTTCGCGGCGCCTTTCGGCGCGACGCACGCTTGAAGGTCGACATCGCCCGAGAGCATGTAGTCGCCGCTGGTCAGATCGAGGTTCAACTTGCCGACCGCGTTCTGCTCCATCGGAGCGCGCACGACCGTCACGCGACCAGTGGGCTTGAATCCCGCCGCGTAATCTTTCTTGCCCCCCGCGCCCACCCGAACGAACGAAATCTCGCCTCCGCCCTTCTTTCCGCCTCGCTTGAGCGAGCCGAGATCGACCTTGTAACCGTCCTCCAACGTGATCGTCATCGTGAGGACCCCCTCACCGGGCTTCGCGTCACCGCCGTTGCAATCGCTGTGCTCGTCGAGGATGACGGCGACCCGACCGTCTTTCTGCATCGGATGAATGATCCGAGCCGTTTTCGGCGCAAAAGGCTTTCCGTCGATCGTGCCGGTCACGGTCGGCGAGGGGCTGGCGGGTGCGGGCGCAGCCTCGGGCGCCGCCTCTGCGGGGGCGGATGCCGCGGGCGCCGTGGGCGCCTCGGCCGAGCCGGAATCGGAATCCGTGGCGGTGTCGCTGGCTGCCGAGCTACTCGTCTCCGACGACGGCGACTCCGGTGGCTCCGCCGGTTTCTTGGTGCCACCACACGCCGCGATCATAAGAATGGAAGACACGAGGACGACGCGCATAGAAGTCTCCTTATTGGGCGTTCGCAAGCCTACGCGAAACAGATGCCAAGCACTACCACAGGCCACCGCTCGGTCGGGCTCTCCTTGCGCGAAGTCGCCGTCCGAGCTACGAGGCGTGCTGTCACGAGTTCACGCCAGCGCGACTGGTCATGGAGCGTGATGACGCGGCCACAAGGTGCTCCGTCACGCCGTTTCGACCCCGCGGTATCGAAGATGGCCCGTATGACGCGCTCGCATTCTCGAGCGCTGCCGCGAGAGAGAGAACGCAACGTTTATCGTGACCCCGCCCACTACTCGGCGCCGTCGGCCCTTCGCCGGCAAGCGCACGCAACCCACTTCTTCATCCAATCGAGTCCAACCACCTCCTGATTTTCGGTCTCGCTCCGGACATGCCGGAGGCCCGCCGCCGATGGCGCCGCCGAAGGTCCACGACATCGCCTTCGACCCTGCGGTCGTCGCCGCGTCCCCGTTCACTGCGCTGGGCCTCTCGGTACCGCTCGTGCGCGCGGTTCTCGACGAGGGGTACGCAAAGCCTTCGCCCGTCCAGGCCGAGGTCGTTCCGCTGGTCCTCTCGGGCCGCGACGTGCTTGCGATGGCGCAGACGGGCACAGGGAAGACCGCGGCGTTCGTGCTGCCGATTCTCCAGCGACTGGCCGCGGAGGGACCGAGCTCCCGCCGTATCCGTGCGCTGATCCTGACCCCCACGCGGGAGCTCGCCGCCCAGATCGCCGAGCGGGTCTCCGTCTACGGTAAGCACCTGTCGCTGCGTCACGCGCTCGTCTACGGCGGCGTGAGCCAGAGGGGTCAAGAGATCGCTCTCCGCGCCGGCCCGGACATTCTCGTGGCCACGCCCGGACGGCTCCTCGATTTGATGCAGCAACGAATCGTGATGCTCGACGCAGTGACGCACTTCGTCCTGGACGAAGCGGACCGAATGCTCGACATGGGTTTCGTACACGACGTGCGCCGCATCGGTACTGCGCTCCAGTCGAAGCGGCAAACGCTCCTGTTCTCAGCCACCATCGCCGGCGGGATCGAGAGCCTCGCGCAGAGCATGCTGGTAAATGCAGCGCGCGTCGCCATTACGCCGGCAGTAACGACTGCGGAGACCGTCGAGCAGTCCGTGGTCTTCGTCTCCCGAGCCGACAAGCCAGCGCTGCTCGAGCGCGTCCTTCGCGAAGGTTCCTCCGGACGTACCCTCGTCTTCACCCGGACCAAACACGGCGCCAACCGCCTGTCCGAGCGCCTCGACCGCGCCGGCTTTCGGTCGGCGGCGATTCACGGAAACAAGACACAAGGTGCCCGCGAGCGCGCTCTCGACTCGTTCCGGCGCGGAACCACCCTCGTGCTCGTGGCGACCGACGTCGCGGCGCGCGGCATCGACGTCGACGACATCTCGCTGGTCGTGAACTTCGACCTACCCAACGTCGCCGAGAGCTACGTGCACCGCGTAGGCCGTACGGGCCGAGCGGGCGCGACCGGTCGCGCCATCTCGTTTTGCGATCGCGACGAGCAGTCGCTCCTGCGCGACGTCGAGCGGCTGATTCGCCGGCGGTTGCCACCGTGGCAGGGCGACAAGCCGATCGCGGTCGCCCAAGCGCCTCGACCGGCCTGATTCGAAGAATCTCTGTATCGGCTCGAACCTGGTTGAGAACGCCTGTTCGTCGTGCAACGTCCCCCCGCTCGCGCGCTCGCGGGGGGACCTGACGCCTCCCGTCCTTACCGCAAGGACGTGACGAGCGCGCCGACGCTCTTCTTCGCGTCGCCGAAGAGCATCAACGTGTTTTCGTTGTAGCAAATCGTGTTGTCGACCCCCGCGTATCCAGCGCTCATTCCGCGCTTGAGCATGACCACTTTCGCCGCCTTCCACGCTTCGAGGACCGGCATTCCGTAAATCGGACTCGACGGGTCGGAGAGCGCGCTCGGGTTCACGATGTCGTTCGCGCCGATGATCATCGCCACATCGGTCGACGAAAAATCCGCGTTGATCTCGTCCATCTCCTGGACGATGTCGTAAGGCACGTTGGCCTCCGCCAAGAGCACGTTCATGTGCCCGGGCAGGCGCCCTGCGACGGGATGGATCGCATACCGGACCCGCGCCCCGCGTTCTGTGAGGATCGTCGTCAATTCGCGGACGGGGTGCTGCGCTTGCGCGACGGCCATTCCGTAGCCGGGTACGATGATCACGCTCCGCGCCGCACGCAGCAAGTCGGCCACTTGTTCGACGCTCGCTTCGTGAACGGGCAGCGCGGCACGGTCGGACCTCGGCGCTCCGGCAGCCGGCGTCGCACCGAATCCTCCGAAGACGACGTTCCAGATAGAGCGGTTCATCGCGCGGCACATGATCGTGCTGAGGATGGCGCCGCTCGATCCGACGAGCGCGCCGGTGATGATGAGCAGATCGTTCGAGAGCATGAAGCCGGCCGCAGCGGCGGCCCAGCCCGAGTAGCTGTTGAGGAGCGACACGACGACAGGCATGTCGCCGCCGCCGATCGCGGCTACGAGATGGACTCCGAGAAGAGACGCGATCACCGCGATGCCGACGAGGGACCCGAGACCGTCGGGCACGGCCGCGCGCAAGAACGTGACCGCGAGCGCCGCGCACCCGACGAGCAGCCCGGCGTTGAGGGCGTGTCGTCCCGGTAGCAGCAGGGGCCTGCTTCCGAACGTACCGCGAAGCTTGCCGAACGCGACGACCGAACCGGTGAAGGTCACGGCGCCGATGAACACGCCGACCACGACCTCCACTTCGCGCACCGTGTCCACCTCACGGGTGGGCTCGAGGTAATTCGCGATTCCGACGAGCACCGCGGCGGCGCCCACGAAACTATGCAAGATGGCGACGAGCTCGGGCATCGACGTCATGGCGACGCGCGCCGCGAGCAATGCTCCGACGGCGGTGCCGATGCCGACTGCCGCGGCCAGGAGCGCGACGCCGGAGGTCGGGGCGGCGGCCACGGAAGGCGCCGGAGACAGCAAGGCGACGACCGTCATCGCGACGGCGAGCAGCATGCCGAGGGTACCGTACAGGTTGCCCCTCCGCGCCGTGGTCTGCGCCGACAACCCGCGGAGGCTGAGGATGAAGAGCAGCGCCGCGGCGATGTACGCCAGCCGTTCCAACGACAGGATCATCATGTCACCGATGAAACATTCGCAGCATGCGCCGCGTGACGAGGAAGCCCCCCGCGACGTTGATCGACGCCAGGAGGGTGGCGACGGCGGCCAGCAACGCCGGCGCGCCCAGACCACCGGTGCCGATGAGCATCAGCGCGCCGATGACGATGATTCCGCTGATGGCGTTGGTCACGCTCATGAGCGGCGTATGCAGAGCGGGCGTGACGTTCCAGACGACGTGCCAGCCGACCGCGCACGCCAGGAGAAAGACCGTGAGGTGCTCCAGAAATTCGCCGTGCGCGAACAAGCCAGCGGCGAGCAGGCCGGCGCAGACGGTGCCGACGAAAATCGCGCCCGCGGAGCCGGCGTGTGGAACGGGGGGCGGCACGGGCGGCACGGCGTCCGGCGGCGGCTTGACCGAGCGAGGCGCAGGGCGGGTGGGCGGCGGCCAGAGGAGCTTGCCCCTGTCGAGGACCACGACGCCCCGGTGGATTTCGTCGTCGAGATCGAGCGCGATGTCCCCCTTGTCGGGGTCGTATACGTCGGCGAGGAGGTTGTAGACCGTCGTTCCGTAGAGCTCACTCGCTTGACGAGCCATTCGGCTCGGCAGATCGGTCAGCCCGATGATCTTCACGCCAAATTTCTCGACGATCTTGTCGCGCTCGGTGAGCGCGCAGTTTCCGCCTTGCTCGGCCGCGAGGTCCACGATGACGGAGCCTCGGCGCATGCTGACCACCGCGCCGGACGTGATGAGCAAGGGCGCGGGGCGGCCCGGTACGACCGCCGTCGCGATGACGATGTCGACGTCCTTCGCGTGCTGCGCAATCATCGCCTGCTCGGCGGCGATGTATTCGGGGCTCATCTCTTTTGCGTAGCCGCCAGCCCCTTCGCCGGTCTCGCGAAACTCGAACGGCAGAAACGTCGCGCCGAGGCTTTGCACTTGCTCGCGCACGCTCGGACGGGTGTCGAATGCGCGTACGACCGCGCCCAGGCTCCGTGCACACGCGACCGCGGAAAGCCCCGCCACTCCCGCGCCGATGACCAGAACTTGCGCCGGTTTCACGCGGCCGGCCGCCGTGGTCTGTCCTGGGAAGAACATCCCGAAGTGCGCCGCCGCCTCGATGACCGCGCGGTACCCGACGATGTTCGCGAACACGCTGAGCGCGTCCATGCCCTGGGCACGCGAAATGCGCGGCATGACGTCCATCGCGAGCACGGTCGCTTTGCGCGCAGCGAGCATCTCCACGAGCTCCGCATTTTGCGCGGGCCAGACGAATCCGATGAGCCGCGCCCCGTGCTTGAGAAGGTCCACTTCGTGACGCCCGTTTTGGCCGAGCTGCGGCGGTCGGACCTTGAGAACCAGGTCGGCTTCTCGATACAGGGCTTCGGCGTCGGGGACGATCGCCGCTCCGACCTCGGCGTACTGGGCGTCGAGCGACTCCGAGCCCTCTCCCGCGCCTGATTGCACGACGACGTCGAGGCCGAGCTTGGCGAGCTTTGCCACGGTTCCAGGCGTCGCGGCGACTCGCCGTTCGCCCACAGCGATTTCCTTGGGGATGCCGACCTTCATGGCGACCGCTGGTTGAGCAATGACCCGGAGACCGGCCCCCCGTCAATCGCTTCTCGCGCGAACGAGCGATAGAATGCCGCGAGCCCGCCCATGATTGCGCCACCCCCTCGAGACGGTACCGGCAAGCCGTCCCTGTGTGTGCGTGTCCTCTATTTTGCCGGATTGCGCGACGCCGTCGGCGTCGGAGAGGAGACCGTGTTTCTCCCGCCCGAAGTTCGCAGCGTCGGAGCCCTCGCCGACCATCTCGCCAGGCGTCATCTCGCCTTTGCGGAGCGCCGGAGCCACGTACGCATCGCTCGAAACGAAGCCTTCGCGCACGCCGACGAACCTCTGGCGGACGGCGACGTCATCGCGCTCATTCCGCCCGTCGCGGGCGGGTGACGGCGGCTTGCCTGCCCGCCGCGGGTCAGTAGGCTTGCGCGGATGAGAAGCCCATTGCGCGTAGTCGTCGCAGCGGGGGTTCACCTCGCGGCGGCAACGCTCGGCGCACTCGCCGCCCTCGGCGCATGCAGCAGCAAGCCCGTCGTCGAGCAGGCCAAGCAATGTCTGAATCCTTGCTGCGACGGACCGGCCTCCGGCATCGATTGCGCCGAAAACCCGAATTTGTCGTGCGTCGAGGACGCCGACCCGTGCGTCGCCCGAACGTACGGGTGCAATAACGGGGTGCTCTTCGTCATGGGCCCGAGCCAAGTTCCGATCACATGCTCCGTCGACGCATCGGACGAGGTTGTCCCTGTCGGTTTCGTATTCGGAGACAATTAGGGGCTGTCCCTAGCCGGGGCTCCAAGTCTACGCGATCGCTTCCATCAGCGCGCGCGCAGCGCGATGCCCGGGATCGGCCTTCAGGGCATTCGACGCAAACTCACGCGCCTTGGCAATTTCGCCGTCGCCGAACGCGAGCGACGCCAGATGAAAAAACGCGACCGCCCTGCTCGCGCCGTCGGAGCTCGGGCGGGACCCTCGCTCGGGTGGCGGCCTCGTAGTCACCGCCGTGAACGCGCGCTCCGCGATCGAATGCTCGTCGAGATCGCGCGCGACCAGACCGAGAAGGATCGCGATGTCTCCGGCGTTCGGGTCGACGCCGAACCCGAGCTCCAAGGCGGCGAACGCCTCGACGATTTCGTCTTCGGCGAGATGTGAACGTCCGATTTCGAGGTAGACGGCGGCGAGCTCGGACGAGGGCGTCCCGACGATTCGGCCGGCGGTGTCGTAGAGTACGTCGAGCGCCTCCTTCGCCTGACCGACGGCACCCTTCGCCCTGGCCCACAAAAGTCTTGCGTCGACGCTCTCCGGGCTCGTCGCTCGAGCGAGCTCGATCACACGGAGGGCGCTCGCGGCATCGGCCGATTCTTCCAAAAGAAGCCGTCCCGCCTGGAGCAGAAGATCCGTCTTCTCCTTCGGGCGGGTTTCCTTCGCCGCCCGGGTCGCGAGCGAGCCCGCGAGGCGTGTAAAGTCGCCGATCGCGTGGCACAAGCGCTCGAGGTCCGGCGCCAGAGCCGGGCTCTCCGACACCACGTCCGCCACACGAACGAGGGCGTGGTGCGCCTTCGCGAGTCCGCCGCATCGAGCGCACGCGTCCGCCGCCGCAACCGCGATTCGAACGAGGTCTTCGCGGCTGCTGTTTCTTTCGGCGACAAGCAGCAGACTGCAATATGCTTTCGCCGCCGCGTCGAGTGTCTCGGAAGCGTCGCCCGCAGCTTGAGGTTCTCCGTCGACCGCGCTCGATAGGACGTCGATCGCTTCGTCGAGTCGGGAAGCTTGCTCGAGCAGAAGCCCGGCAAGGATCGTTCGCAAGGCGGCGCGTTCGTCCGGCTTCACGGTCGGAATCGCCGCGCGCACCAGTCCCGCCAGACGATCGTCGGTAGCGGGCGAGATGAGCCGGCGCAGTCCCTCGAACGCGACCTTCGGCCCCGACTCCATCTTGGCCAGGCGCTCGTAAAGCGCGATCGCCGCCTGCCGATCGCCGTATTCCTCCTCGACCGTCGCCCATTCGCTCAGGACCTTTCCGGAGCGTGGATCCTGCGCGGCGCGCCATCGGTAGAGCCACCGGCGATCCTGGTGCCGGTCGGCGGGGTCCGCCGTGGAATCGGCGAAAGCTTCGAAATCGAGCACGTCTTCCGCCCGTCCGAAGGTCTCGACGAGGCCCCGGTACGCACGGGATGCCTCCGCGTGACGCGAGGGGTCGGTGCTGAGCGCACGGGCTTTGGCCCGAACGAGGGCGTGAGTCTGCTCCGGCGACTCGCGCTCGGCCCGCATGGCTAGCTCGTCCAGCAGCGACACGAACTCGCTCAGCGCGCCTTCCTGAACGGCGCTCTCTTCGAGACGCAGGAGGATCCAGACGTTTCGGCCGAAGTCCCCACTCGTCCTGAAGACGGTCCACAGCGCTTCCGGAAGCTTCGTCCAGTCGTTCGATCGAGCGTGAAGCTCGACCAGCTCTTCGGCCGCCTGGCGGTCGCCCGCGCGCGCGCGCAGCGAGAGGAGCTGTGTCGCGGCTTCCTTTCGGTCCGTGGCGTCCGGCGCGGCTTTGGCGATGAGCTTCAGCGCGGCGCCCGCGGCTTCGGGGTCGCTGGGATCGCCATCCAGATCGAGCAATCGACGCGCCGCGGCCAGGGCTGGAGGCCCCCCTGCGCCGATCAAGACGACGCGCAGAAAAGCTTCCCGCGCCTGCTTCAGTTCGCCCTCTTGAAGGTAGATGGTGGCGAGGTCGAACCCGACGCGTTCGCGCGCGTCGACTGCCATCGTCGGCTCCCGGAGAGCGCGCTCCAGGGTTTCGGCGGCGGCCATCGAGACGCCGGCCGCCTCGGTGATTTCGATGAAGAGGTGACGAATATCGTCCCGGCTGGCGTCTTTCGCGACTATGGGCCCGATGATTTCGAGCGCGCTCGTAGCGTCGCCGAGCTCCCGATAGCGGAGCCGGGCAAGCTGGACGGCGTCGGCGTCCGTCTCGGTTTGCGTGGGCGAAAGTTCGCTCTCCAAGAATGCCCTGGGCGCAAGGAAGTCGCCTCCGAGAAGCGGGGGATTGCCTTCGGTCATCGGGAGCCGCCGTTCGCGTGGCTTCGCTCGGACTCGGTGGCCGCGAGAACGAGAAAACCTTCGCGCGTCCCCGTGGGCGGACGCTGCCCTGGAGGCAGCGGGCGAAGAAGGATCAGCTCGGGGTCGCGCACCGAAGTCTTGACCGAGACCCGAATGCGCTCCTCGCGCGGCGCCGGGATGACTGGCGTCGGTGGGACTTCTCGGTCCGGCGCCCCGACGCTTTCCTGTGGTGGGACTGCGCCGGGCGAAGACAGCACTGCGCTGGCTGGAGGTGGCACTGCACCTGCCGGTGGAGCTGCGCCTGCCGGTGGAACTACGCTTGCCGGTGGGACTGCGCTTGCCGGTGGAACTACGCTTGCCGGTGGAACTGCGCTTGCCGGTGGAGCTGCGCTTGCCGGTGGGACTGCGCCTGCGGTTGCTGGCGCGAGTGCCCCCGCTGCGATCCCGGAAGGAAAGGGGGCCGTCGCGTCGGGCGACGGTGGAGGCGGCGGAGTCGAGTATGGCGCGCTCATCTCGGGACGCGTCACCGCCTCGCCGCGAACGCCCAACGTGGCTTCGATCTCGCCTGCCGCCAGGGTTAGGGCCGCAGCTCGCGGTCCCTCCCCGGCCTCGCTTGCCGCATCGATCGCCCGCTTCAACCAGCGAAGCGCTTCCTCTTTGTCTCCCTTTCCCCAGAGGGCACCCGCGACCTCCAGAGCAACCGCCACGTCGCTCGGGTCTCCGCTGACCGCTTCGGGAACCGCCGACTCCGTTAAGAACTGCATGACCCGCTCCTTACAAAGTAAAAGTGCCTTCAGGGCTGTTTAACAGCTCGCGGCGGGGGCGGACGCAAGTTCCGAGTCCGAATGGAACCGAATTTCCCAACGAGATCGTACGATCGGGTCGTCTCCGCATGCCGTCGGCACGCGAGAAAAGTACCGACGGACAAGAAATCCGACCTAGGGCATCGGCTCGGCGACGCCCCTCCGCGGTTCGATGACGATGCGCACCCGGCGGTTGGCTGCCCGCCCATCGGCCGTCGCTTCGTCGCCGATTGGACGGCTCGAGCCGAACCCACGCGTTTCGATCCGCGTCGAGTGGACGCCGCACGAAACGAGATAGGCGCGCACCGCTTCGGCCCGCCGCTCCGACAGCGGATCGTTCACTTCGTTGCTGCCAGTCGCGTCGGTGAAGCCTTCGACCCGCACTTCACGGTTGCCCTCCCGGTTGAGCGTCAGGGCGATTGCCCTCAGGTTGGCGCGGGCCGCCGGCGAGATCTCGGCGCTTCCGGTGGCGAAGAGCGCGGCCCCGGGGACGACGATCGCCTGAGCCTGCCCGTGCCCCGCGCAGCGGCCGTCTTGTCCGGATCCCTGGCGCTCTTCTTGGCCACATCCTTTTTGTGCGAGCTCCTGGCGCATGCGCTGGAGCTCGCGTGACTGTGCTTCCATGGCCGCCAGCGACGCCTGTTCATGATGCGCCCGATCGGCCATCGCGCTCGCGTTGGCTTCGGCGGCTTCAACGCGACGAAGGGCGAGGTAAGCCTCCGCTCGCGCCGCGGACGATCGAGGTCGCGAACGGTACATGGCGTCCGCCCGGTCGAGCGTATTCTTGGCCTCGCGCAAGTCTGCCGGCGCGTATTGCGCCGCAGGCCCGTTGGCCGCGGTGTTGTAGGCTGCCCGAGCTTGAGCGAGCTCGGGCGGCGGTCCGATCACGGTAGTCGTCGTCGAGCAGCCCGCGAGCAGAGCAAACGCGCCGACTGCAAGCCCGTACATGCGATGGGGTCTTCGAATCATGGCTTCATCCTCGGTGGTTAGGGCTGGGGGGTCGACGTGGCGGTCGAAAGGGCCCGGATCCGATCGTCGACTTGGCGAGCCTCGGCTTGCACCGACGCCTCGCGAGCGAGGGACAGAGCCAGCTCGGCATCCCCTTGCGCGCGCACGAGCATCGCGTTCGCCTGTGCCGGAGCGCCTCGCTGGACGAGCCGCTGGGCAATGACGTACTGATCCTGCGCCAGTCGAAGGTGCTGTTCGGCCTGCGGGGTCTGGGCTGCCCCCGCCCCTTCGGCCGCCGAGATGGCGTTCTGCGCGCCCGCCGCCGCGTGCGAAGTGGAAACGTGCGTGCTGCTGGCGCACGCGGGAAGCGCCAGCACCGCCACGACACATGATCGACAGAGCTTCATCAGAGTCCGCCCTCCGTCATCGGTCGGTAGCGAGGCGTGTGCCGCGCGCGTGTCGCCCGACACGCCGGCGGCGCGTGCGCGTGATCGGCGCGAAATCGAGACGTCGCTTCCTCGGACGGCGAGAGGGATGCGCCCTCGCGCGCGCTCGTCGTGCGCGGAAACGCCCCGTCGCGAGCAAGGACGGTCACCCTGCAGGCTTCGCGACGAAGAGCAAGCAACGCTCCTGTAACGCCGTCACTAAAATTTCACCTGCGGCGATCCGCAACCGGCGCAATAGTCCGACCTGTGCGACCAGATGAGCCCGTGCAGAGCTCGTCGGTGCCGTTCGCCGCGGTGCCGCCGGAGATCCGCCGTGACCTGGGAAAATATCGCCTGATCGCCGAGATAGGCCGCGGCGGAATGGGCGTCGTGTACCTCGCCGTGCTGCGTGGCCTCGACGGCTTTCGCAAGCTGGTGGTCATCAAAGAGCTCCGCCCCGAGTTCCTCGGGACCGACGCGAGCGTGACCATGTTCATGCACGAGGCGCGTGTGGCCGGCCGCCTCAATCACCCCAACATCGTGCAGACGATCGAGGTGGGAGCAGACGGTCCACGGCGCTTCATCGCCATGGAATACCTCGATGGGCAGCCGCTGCACCAGCTCGTGCAGCGAGCGCTCGCCCAGTCCAACCGCCTGCCGCTCCGGATGCACTTGGGCATCCTCGTCGACGTCCTTTCGGCCCTCGAATACGCGCACGACTCGACCGACTTCGATGGGACGCCGCTCGGGGTCATCCACCGCGATGTAAGCCCCCACAACGTGATCGTGACCTACGAGGGGCAGACGAAGCTTGTCGACTTCGGAATCTCCAGGACCGCGGCGGTCCCCGTCGAGGAAGAGGGCGACGGCGGGCTCGAGGGCAAGATGAGGTACATGGCGCCCGAGCAGGCGGCGGGCGGCCGCGTGGATCGCCGCGCCGATCTGTTCTCGGTCGGCGCGATGCTCTGGGAGGCGGTCGTCGGCCAGCGCCCCTGGGAGGGTCAATCGGACGAGGAGGTCTTCGAGAACCTGATCGGCGGAGCCATACCGCGCGTTCGGGACGCATGGCCCGACGTCGACCCGGAGCTCGCGGCCATCGTCGAACGCGCGATGAGCGTCGAGCTCAACGCTCGCTACGCCACCGCCGCAGAGATGCGCGGCGATCTGGAGCGATACATCGGCGCCCGTAACCTGACGCCGACCGCGCGTTCGCTGGGGGGGTCGGTATCCCGACTCTTCGCGGACGACCGCGCTCACCGCCGGGCCCTGATCGACGGGCAGCTCCGCCTGCTGAACGACGCAGCCGAGGCGCGCGGCTCCACGACGTCGCGAGCCAAGCTCGGGATGGCGGCGCCTCCTCCGTTCCGTGAAGAAACGCTCCATTCGCCGACCGGCCACGGGACGAGCCCACCCTCGTCGAGTCCGGGTTCGGCGCTCTCGCTGCCGCCGCCGGCCGAGCCGCGGTCGGGGCGCCCCTTGGTGCTCCTACGGGGGCTCGGGCGTGGCCGCAGTCAGAGCGCGACGCCCTTCATCGCGGCGGCGGCGTTCGGCGCCGCCCTCGTGATCGCCGCCGTGTGGGCCGACCGAATGCGCTGGAGCGCCGTTCCGGTTCTGACCG
>JBAULD010000309.1:0-2192 GCA_049578005.1 Polyangiaceae bacterium | reverse complement strand
CCTCCCGGCGGACCTCACGAAAGGAGGTGGGGGGCTTGCCAGTGCTCCCGGGGTTCCCCGAGCGGGCAGCGCAAACGCACAACCTTTGGGGACGTCCCCGCACGCGTACGGCGTGGCCCCGGCCGCGGCGACGATTCGAGGCATGGCCGGTCAGTTCACGATTCGTCCCGGCTCGGAGGTTCGGGTCGGTCGCGACCCGGCGCAGTGTCCGATCCTGCTCGGCGAGCCGCGCGTCAGCGGCGTGCACGCCACGCTGAAGTTCGACGGCGGGCAGCTGATGGTGCGCGACGAAACGTCGAACAACGGGACATGGGTGTACGGAGCGCGCATCGCTCCGGGCTCCTGGACGACGGTACCCGCCGGAGCGCAAGTGCGCTTCGGGCCCGTGGAGTTCACCGTGCAGCTCGAGGCGTAAAACGAGTCATTCAGACAAGATGCCGCGTACGTCCGATTTCCCGGCCGTCGAATACGCCGAGCGCTCGGACCCGGGCCGCGATCCGGAGAAACAGGTCAACGAAGACGCGTGCGGGCACCGCCTGACGCGGTTCGGACACCTGTGCGTCGTGTGTGACGGAATGGGAGGACACGCCGCAGGACGCGAAGCCGCGGAGCTGGCGCTCGCGACGATCTTCGAGTCGTTCGACCGCGCTCCGAACGAGACGCCGCCCGCCGACGTGCTTCGGACCGCCATCGAAGAAGCGAGCGAGCGCGTCCACGCGATGCGCACGAACGAGATCGCGGCGGGAAGGCCGGGGTCGACCGTCGTCGCGGTTCTTCTTCACGCGTCCGGAACGGAGATCGCGCACGTCGGCGACAGCCGCGCCTACCTCGTGCACGAAGGGCAGATCTTCCGACTGACGCGCGATCACTCCATCGTCCAGGAGTTGGTCGACCGAGGGCTGCTCACCCCCCAGCAGGCGGTCCACCACCCCGAAGCGAACCGCATCACGCGCGCCCTCGGGATCACAGTCGAAGTCCAGGTCGACGTGAGAGCACAAGCGGTGCAGCAGGTGCCGGGCGACGCCTTCGTCCTTTGCACGGACGGGTTGTGCGACCATGTCGAGGACGGCGAGATCCTCGCGATCGTGGGCGGCGAGCCGGCGGGCCAGGCGGTGGGCAAGCTCGTGGATCTCGCGAACGCCCGAGGGGGCCACGACAACATCACCGTCGTCGTGCTGCGCGCGCGCGAAGCGGCCGCCGCGGCGGTGGGGGCTATCGCGCCGACGGTCGCGCAGACGAGCCCCAAGCACGGACCGGCAGCGGCGACCGCTTCGACCCCGACGTTGCACCAGGAGCCCGTCGCGTCGCTCGCCCGACCTCTCGAGCCAACGCCTCCGCCACGTTCGGGTTCGCCCGCGCACCCGGGGCGCCGCCCCGGCATTTTTCCGATTCTTGGACTCGCGCTCGCCGTCCTGGCGGCCGTCCTTCTCTTCGGAGTGCTCTTTTCGGAGTTCGCCGAGCGACGCGGCAAGCGCAACGTGACCACCGGGCCCGCGGCGCTCGACCTCGCGGCCCAAGATGCCGCGATCGACGCTCCTACGGCGCTTTCTCCGGGAACGGTCGTCCTACCCGCCCCGAGTGCGCCCCCCGAGCCGATTCTCCCGCTGGACCCTTCGCCGCCGATGAAGACGAGACATCGGCGCTGAGTCTTCAGCCTTACAGCCACTTTGTGGCTTCGCTAGTACTGCACCGGGAAAGCGATGAACCGCTGGGTGCAATCAATGGCCACGGGTGAACCCTGCGAGGCGCCGCTCGGTCCGGGCGCCGCGCCGCCGGCCCCCACGGTCACTGTGGCGGCGCTCGGCGCAAAGCTGGCGGCGCCGTCGATCACGACGTCGTCGAGAGTCACCGCCGTGGAGCCCGTTCCGTGCACGGTGACGAGCGGCGACTGGGAGCCCGAGCCGCGCAGCTCGTGAAAGTCCCGGATCGTGAAGGTACGAAAATCGGGCGCGCCACCTCCCGTCGACGTGCCGCTGCTGTAGTTCGGCTCGAAGAGAATGGCGTTGTGCAGATTGCGCGCGCAAATATTCTCGTAGACGACGTTGTCCACGATTCCGCCCGCGCCGTCGTACGACTTGATGCGAATCGCGTTCGCGTTGACGGCAGAAGCACCCGGATAGACATCGCCGTCTATCGTGAGATCGTACACGTGAACACCGTTGATCCCGCCCGGTCCCGTCTCGCTGCCGATG
>JBAULD010000308.1:0-2131 GCA_049578005.1 Polyangiaceae bacterium | reverse complement strand
GAACATCGCCGTCCGCCAATGGGTAAGGTCGTCGGCACGCTCGTCCGGGGGGCTGGGTCGACCATCCCTCGGAGCGAGGTATTCAAGAAGTTCGACGCCCGGCCCTTCGGCGGCGCGTAACGCGGTGATCCGCAGGTGTGCGCCGGGCACGTTGTTCAAGCGCTCTTGTTCGGGTCCCCAGTTCTCGCTTTCGCCCGCGACCCGGAGCCCCAGATAGCCGACGTAGAAGGCGAGACTGGAATTCGTATCGGCTACGGCGATTGCCGTGTGGTCGATGCCCAAAAATAGCGCGTCGCCCTCGGGCGAGTGCCAGCGCGCCTGGCCCTTGTCCTCGGGAAACCAAATCAATTCCAGGGTGTGCCCATCTGGGTCCTTGAAGTAGTAGGCTCGAATGTTCGCGGCGTTTCTGTTCCAGACGGGAAGGCGCTGCGGTGCGGCCGAGACGTGCGCCACGCGGTGGGTCTCCAGCCAGTCGTACGCCCGGTCCATGTCGCGGACCACGATCGCGACGTGCTGAAACCATCGGTCGTTGCTCCGCGAGTCCGCCGGAATCGGGCGGCGGACCCCGCCGAGCGGCTCGTCCACTTCGATGCACTCGGTTCCCAGGTCGAGGCGCACTCGGCGAACCGGGACGCTCGGAGACATGTCCGAGGTTTGGTCGAAGACCGTGTCCGAGGTCTTTCGAAAGAAAAGGACGTCTCGGTAGAACGGCACGGAGAGCTCGACGTTCGAGACCGTCATCCCGACGCATCCGACCGCCCGGACGCCGAGCGAGGCTCGGGCGGGCGCAGCGGACGGCGAGACGGCGGCCGAGGGGTTGGCCGAGCAGCCTGCCGCCAAGACGAGAACGAGAAAAAACTCCGGGTATCGCCGTCTATGGTCTTTCACGAGACTGCCTTCGAGCTCGGACTGAAATGGCAGAAAATGCACCGGACCTTGTTGCTGTGATGCAGTTTCGCGCACGGGACGCGCGCCCGACCCGCGGTGCGCGCGTAGACCTCCGCCGCGAGAACCATTGCCGCGGGAGGGATCGCGAAGTAAATCCACCATGCCGTCCAAAGGTGTGCGACGACGGCAGACGCCGCGGTGCGAGCCGGGTTCATGCTCATTCCCGAATAGGGCGCTTCGAGCGCGATGTAGCCTGCGACGAGCAAGCCCGCGCAGAGGCCGGTGTAGGGCGCCCACCTGCGGCTGCCCCCGACGGCGAGCACGACCAGCATCAAGCAGAACGAAATGAGAAACTCGCCGACGGCCGCCGCACCCCAGCCCGCGTCGCCCGGAACGGTCACCACGTATTTCACGCTCGGATGCGTGACGACGTCGCGAGCGATCCAAGTCGAGAGAAGGACCCCCGCCGCGCCGCCCGCAAACTGCGCGAGCACGTAGAAGAATGCATCCCAACGCGGAACGCGCCCGAGCCGGAAGAAGGTCAGCGTGACCGCCGGGTTGATGTGCGCGCCGGAGCGCTTCCCCCACGGCGAGTAAATGAGTGCGATCGCCGTGGCGCCCATAGCGATCCCCATGAGGACGCGGCGCACACGGGGATCCGGTAGCGCAACGTGAGCCGGAGATGCCGGGTATTCCAGCAGCGAGTCGAATAGACACGCAGACACCATGAAGAGGCCGAGCCCGAGCGCCTCGAACGCGTACTCCCGCCAATGCAATCGAAGGGCCTCCATGGGGAGGAGCGGTGACGCTGCGCCGCGAACGCTTTGTGCCGGAAGGTCCATGTGCCGTTTCCCAATACGTCGCCGCTCCCCCGGCTGTTTCTCCGAATTCGAGGCGTCCTCAGCGTGCGGAGGCCGCGTCGGACGGACCGCGCTCCTGGCTCTTTGCCTCGAAGCTACGCCGCAGCTCCGGTAGGTTCGCCGAAAGCACGCTAAATTCGCGTTTGGGCAGGGCCAGTACGTCCATCGGTTCTAGACACCTCACGGTCGCGTTCCTCTGGGCCTGCCGAAGCAGAGCGGTCTCGCCGAAAAAGTCGCCGCGTCCTAGCGTCGCGACGCGCAGCTCGTCGCGGACGACCTCCACTTTGCCGTTCAAGATGATGTACATTCGGTCTCCGACGTCGCCTTGATGGAAGACCTCTTGGCCGGGTTCGAAGTGCTCTTGCGTCACGCCTACGGAGTTG
>JBAULD010000307.1:0-1935 GCA_049578005.1 Polyangiaceae bacterium | reverse complement strand
CCGGAAAGGCGGCCGCAGAGCGACACGAATTCGCGCGGCGACAAATAAGGATAAATATACGGATTTTCGGGGAGGAAGCCCACGCGTCCTCTCACTCGAGGCGATGGCGCGCGGACCCCAAGAATCTCCATGCTGCCTGCCGTTGGCGCCACCAGACCCATCATCATCTTGATCGTCGTCGTCTTGCCGGCGCCGTTGGGCCCGAGAAAGCCGAATATCTCCGCTCGCCGGACATCGAAGGACACTCCGGCGACTGCATTGATGCGTTTTCGCGAAAACGATGTCCGGAACGTCTTTCCGAGGGCCTGTACGCTGAGTACGATGTCGTTCAAGGCTTGCCTTTTTCGTCCTGAGTGTATTCGTGCAGTTTGTACTGAATTTTCCTTGGGCTCACCCCGAGGACGGTGGCCGCCTTGGAAGTCGACCCGCCGCACGCTTCGAGGGTTTTCAGAATGGCGTAGCGCTCGAGGTCGGCAATCGAGCAGCCTGGAATCGTCGGATAGCCGTCGCGCTCCGCCGAAGGAACCAGGCTCGCGGGAAGATGTTGCCTTTCGATCCGCGGGCTTTTGGCCAGTACCACCGCGCGTTCGATGACGCCGGCGAGCTCGCGCACGTTCCCGGGCCAGCGGTATTCGACGAGGGTCCGCAGCGCGTCGTCCGCGAACGTCGTGATCGTCTTTCCGTTCTCGGCGGCATATCGACGCAGGAAAAAGCTCGCGAGAGCGGGGATATCGCCGCGTCGCTCGCGCAGCGGTGGTAGCTCTACGGTGACGACATTGAGCATATAGAAGAGATCATCGCGGAAGGTCCCTTTCGAGATCTCGGCAACCAAGTCGTGATTCGTCGCGGCGATGACCCGACCGTCCACTCGTACGGGCTCGCGACCGCCGACGCGCTCGAACGTTCGCTCTCTGAGAAAACGCAACAACTTGACCTGGATACCCGGCGAGATCTCATCAATTTCGTCGAGGAAGAGCGTTCCGCCGTCGGCCTGCTGGAGCCGCCCGTCGCGCTGCGCCACCGCGCCGGGAAACGCGCCTCGCTCGTGGCCAAATAGCTCGCTCTCGAGCTGCGATTCACCAAGGGCCGAACAATGCATGCGAACGAAGGACGACTTTGCTCGGGGGCTCGCCAAGTGGATCGCTTCCGCGACCAATTCCTTGCCGGTGCCACTTTCCCCCGTGACGAGAACGCTCGCCCGGCTCGGCCCGATCTGCGCCACGAGCTCGAGAACGGCCTGCATCTTCGGGTCGCTCGAGACGATGTGACTGACCGCGTTTCGCTCGCGAAGCCGATCGCGCAGCCGCTGCGTCTCGTGAATGAGGTGCGCCTTTTCCATCGCTCGTTCGACGATTGCACCGAGCGCTTCCGGGTCGAGCGGCTTGAGTAGATAATTCTCTGCGCCCTTCTTCATTGCTTCGACCGCGCTCGAAATCGTCCCGAAAGCCGTCATCACGACGAACACCGCCCCGGGCGCGGCGCTACGCGCTTTTTCCATGAACGCGATCCCGTCCAGTCCGGGCATTTTGAGATCTGTCAAGATGACGTCGGGCGCGAACTCCTCGAGTTTTCCGAGCGCCTTGAAACCGTCTGCGGCTGTTTCCGTCGCGTAGCCCTCTTCGCGCAGGATCTCACCGAGAGCCGCGCGCGCGTTCGATTCGTCGTCGACGATGAGGATGCGACCACGGTGAGGCATCGAAGGCACCTTGATGAACGATGGCAGCTTACAGCGTTGTAGAGAATCGTCGCGACTTGATGATAAAAGGCTGAGGTCCGAGAGCCGCCGCCAACGCACCTGGAGAAAGTCCGCATGAGTTGCTTCTCCCTTCGAGCCACTTACCTTGCCTTTTTGGCCTTCGCTGTCGGCCTGTCGCTCGCCGGCAGCGCTCGCGCCCAACCGGCGCTGCCGCCGCCGCCCGCGACGCCGCCTGCTGC
>JBAULD010000306.1:0-2369 GCA_049578005.1 Polyangiaceae bacterium | reverse complement strand
CGGCGGTGCCGAGGCGGCCCTCAAGCGCGGTCAGGTCGGCCGCCACCGTGTCGAGGATGGACTTTCTTTGCGCGAGGCGCTGCGTCGCAGCCATCGTGGCCGCGGTGCTCGCCGCGGTCGGAGTGGTGGTGGTCGGCGCCGTCGTGAGGCTGCCGAAGGTCGTCGTGTAGAGGCCGTAGAGGTCCGTGTTGCAGGGGTACTGCGTGCCTGCCGTCACGCAGGAGAACGACGCGCGCCCCGCGTTGATGAGCTGGTAGTTCGCGGCGTTGATCCCGCAGTGAATGTTCGGGAACGGCGTCGAGAACTTCAGGTTCTTGATCAGAATCTGGTCCACGGACGGGCCGCCGCCAAACTGCCCGCCGCCACCGGCGATGTTGTCCATGCCAGAGTAGAGACCGTGCCAACCCCAGTCGTGGCCATCGCCACCGGGGTTCCCGGCCTTCTTCAGGTAGAGACCGCTGATCAGCGTCGTCAGCGGACCGACCGTCGTGTCCGACAAGATCGGGTAGAGGATGGGCGCGCTCGTCGCCGTCGCCCCGCCCGCGTACGTCCACGTGTTGGGCGTCGGCCAGAAACTCGCCTGATGCGTCCCGTTGGTCTGCATCAAGAGAATCAGGTTCGGAATCGTCGGCTGCGTCTGCGCGAAGGCCTGCTTGAGGAAGGTCGGCACGAAGAGGGTCGACCCCGCGGCCTTCATCAGCGACCGGCGAGAAAACTGAAAATTAGCGCCCGGTTTCATCGGTCATCCTCTCTGGTGATGAAGTCATTGTGTGCGACCTGCGCGGTGACGAGCGCGGCGATCTTTCCGCCGCTCTGCGCAAACTGGTTGCTCCAGTCGTTGAGGACGCATTGGTCGGTCGCCGCGGGGTCACGCAACTGCGCAAAACTGAAGAAGTGTTGGACCATGCACTGCTGCACGTCGGTGCTATTCGCGAGCAAGGCCGAGAGCTGGGCGGTGCCAGTGAACGTGCCATTGACGTCGGTCCCCGTCAGCGCTCCCGAAGCGTCCACGGGGAGCCCATTCTCCGTCGTCCGGTATCGACCGATCCCGTCCATGTCTTCCATGCCGAACCCGATCGGGTCGAAGCCGTTGTGGCACGCCGCGCATACCGCATTCGTGGTGTGCGCCTCGAACTGCTCGCGCGTCGTCATCATCGCGGTGTCTCCCGACGGAGCCGTGGCCGCGATCTGCGCCGCGAGATTGGAGGGCGGCGGCGCGACGGGCTGGCAGAACAGCCCTCGACGGACGAGGAGCCCCCGCTCGACCGGCCCCGAGTTCGTGTCGGACGATGTGTACGTCAAGACCGCGGGCAGCGATAGAATGCCCTTTCGGTGGGCCGTATTGAGGGTGCCGTCCGCCTGCAGGTCCGTTCCGTAGATCGCAGAGAGCGCGGCGGGGATGTTCGTGCTCACGCCGGTCAGAAGGTCGCTGAGCGTTCCGCTCCCGCCTTGGAGCTGCGCCGTGACGAACTGGTTGTACTCCTGCTGCATCGCAGTCGCGATGGCCGGAGTGAACGCGGCGAAGATCGTCGGATCCTTGGGCACCGTCGAGAGCGGGCCCATTTCCATCCAGCCGCCGACGAATCGCGCCAGCGAGGCCTGCCCCGCCGCCGTCGGCAACAGCCGCTGCACTTGCGCCTGGATCCCAGCCGTCGTCGCGAGGGTGCTGGCCGCGGCTGCCGCCGTCAGCGTGGCATCCGGGCGACTACCCGTGAGCAAGAACGAAATCTGCGAGGCGATTTCGTATTGCGTGAGCTGCACCGGAGTAGTCGACGCTGTGGTCAGGGTCGTCGGGCCGAGCTCCGTGTTCCAGACCATGTACGGCGACTGGAGCACCATCTCGACGACCATCCGCACTTGCGTTGGGTAGTCCTGAGCCGTGGCGGCCATCGTGCCGTACTCCGTCGTCTCGGCTGCCGTCAGCGGCCGGCCGTAGGCCTTCGCCACGAAGGTGCTGATGAAGGACTGGAGACAGGCGGTCGATCCTCCCGTGGTCGCGCACGGCGCGACCGTCGTCGGATCGGTCGCGGCCGCGATGGTCGCTGCCATGTCCGAGACGCTCTCCGTCAGCGAATCGGACATGAAGAGATCGCCGTCCTGGTTGTCGAAGCCGCCGACGGTCAGCTCGTCGGACGCGGGCCACGTGGAGGCGACGGTCGCCGCGGCCGTGGCGCCCAGCAAATCGTTGACGACATTCTGGTACTCGCGTTCGGCGAGGCGCCGCACGCGGCGCGTCGTCAGACCTTCCGAACCCGTGCAGACCGTGGAGGTGTTCGCGCCCGTGCCCGGGGGCGGCGCGGCAGTGGTTGCGCTGGTGGTCGGAGAGCCCGCGGCGTTCGTCCCGCCGCTGGCCGCATTCCCGCCAGTCC
>JBAULD010000305.1:0-5668 GCA_049578005.1 Polyangiaceae bacterium | reverse complement strand
CCGCGGAAATCCGTGCTATGGACCCACCGCCGTCGTGGGTGCTTCGGTTGCTGCCACGACGGATTGGAAATGAATTTTTGGGGCGGCTTCCGCATCTGACCATCTAGGCTGCCCCCCCGGAGTCTATTCGTACCATGCGTTGGCTGCTCACCGGCGGCGCCGGCTTCATCGGGTCGCACCTTGCGGAGTTTCTCATCGAGCAGGGCGACGAAGTGTACGTCCTCGACGATCTGTCGACAGGCAGCGCGCGCAACGTCGCCGCCATCCGCAACCACCCCCGCTTCCACTTCACCGTGGATACGATCGCCAACGCCGCGGTCGTCGCCGAGCTGGTCGATATGGCCGATCAGGTCGTGCATCTGGCGGCGGCGGTGGGGGTGCGCCTCATCGTCGAGAGCCCGGTTCGAACGATCGAGCTCAACGTCCACGGTACCGAGGTCGTCCTGCAGGCGGCCGCGAAAAAGGGGAAGCGGGTCCTCTTGGCGAGCACTTCGGAAGTGTACGGCAAGAGCCAGCAGGTCCCCTTTCGTGAAGGGCAAGACCTGGTGCTCGGGCCTTCCACCAAGGGTCGATGGAGCTACGCGGCGAGCAAGCTAATCGATGAATTCTTGGCCCTCGCTTATTGGAAGGAGAAGAAGCTTCCGACCACCGTCGTTCGCCTCTTCAACACGGTGGGCCCCCGCCAGACCGGGCGCTACGGCATGGTGATCCCGACGTTCGTGCGTCAAGCGCTCGCCGGGCAGCCCTTGTCGGTCTTCGGTACCGGCGACCAGTCGCGCTGCTTCTGCCATGTGGGCGACGTCATCCGAGCGCTCCACGGTCTGTGCCTCTCCGACAAGGCGGTCGGCGAAGTCTTCAACGTGGGGGGGGAACACGAAGTCTCGATTCGCGGCCTCGCGGAGCGAGTCTGCGGCCTCGTCGGTTCGCCTTCCACCATCCGCTCCATCTCGTACGACGAAGCCTACGAGCAGGGTTTCGAGGACATGCTCCGGCGCGTCCCGGACGTGTCGAAAGTGCGCGCTCTCCTTGGCTGGCAGGCGACTCACTCGCTCGACGACATCCTCCGCGACGTCATCGCCTTCGAACGCAACAGTTAGGACACCCGGCGGAACCCACGATGATCCTGGCCACTGAGCAACACGTCATGGCCTGGCTGTTGTCGATCGGAGGGCTGGCGCTCGCGCTGGGCATCGTCGCGACGTTCGTCACGCGCTTCGTGGCCCAGCGCGTGGGGTTCGTTGCAAAACCTCGCGCCGAGCGGTGGCACTCCCGGCCCACGGCGCTCGCGGGCGGCATCGGCATCTTCGTCGCCTTCGCCGTGCCGACGCTCGTCATCGGCGGTCCGTTTCGCATTCGTTTGCTCGCCGGTGCGACGGCGATGTTTCTCCTGGGACTCGTCGACGACATTGCCCACCTCAAGCCGTATTCGAAGCTCGTCGGGCAATTCGCGGTCGCCGCGGTCGTCGTCGCTACCGGCTCGATTCTGCCGTGGACGCGCTTGCTCGTCGTCAACCAGGCCATCAGCGTTTTTTGGATCGTCGGGATTACCAACGCGCTGAACTTGCTCGACAACATGGATGGCCTGGCCGCGGGCGTGACGTCTCTCGCGGCGATCTTTCAGGCGATCTTCTTCGTCATTCAGCGCCAGTTTCCCGAGGCGGCGTGCTGCTGCGCGCTGGCCGGGGCGACCGCGGGGTTTCTCGTTTTCAACTGGAAGCCCGCGTCGATCTTCATGGGCGACTGCGGTGCGCTGTTCCTCGGGTTCACCCTCGCGGTACTGGCGATGGAGCAGGGGTACGGGCGGTCGCGGGGCCTCTTGGCGACCGTGGCGGTGCCGGTGCTCGTCATGCTGGTGCCGATTTTCGATACGACCTTCGTGACTCTCGTCCGGCTCGTCCGCGGCCGCCCGGTGTCGCAGGGCGGGCGGGACCACACGTCCCACCGGCTCGTGAATCTCGGACTGTCCGAGACCATGGCCGTTCGCACGTTGATCGGGATCGGGGCGCTCGCCGGGACGATCGCGGTGCTCGCTCGACTCGGCCTCACGCCGGGGGTGTGGGTCGGTGTTCCGCTCCTCGGCATCGCGCTCGTGTTCCTGGGCATTCATCTTGCGCGCACCGACGAACCGGAGTGGGTCGCGTCGTCCAACTTGCTCCGGTCGGTGGCGGCGTTCGGGTACCGGCGCCGTCTTTTCGAAGTCGTTCTCGACGCCATTCTCGCGATGGTCGCGCTCGTGGCCGCCTTCCTGCTGCGCTTCGACGGCGCCGTGCCCCAAGACACGGCCAATGACCTGACGCGCGTCTTCTTGATTGTCGTGGCCACGAAGCTGGTGGTCATGTATTTCGCGCACGCCTACGACGGGGTCTGGCGCTACGCGGGCTTGCGAGACCTTATCCAGCTCGCGCGGGCGGCGGCGCTCGGCTCGGTGTGCTCGTTCATGTTGGTGGCGCTTTGGATCCGTTTCGGGTCGCTGTCGCGCGGCGCGCTCATCATCGACGGAATGCTCTTCGTCATCTTGGTGATGGCGTCGCGTATCTCGTTCCGGGTGCTGCGGGTCTTTCTCCACGAGGTCCAGCGAGAGTCTCCCGGGTCGACGCGGGTCTTGCTCTGGGGAGCCGGGGACTTGGGAGAGCAGCTGGCGCGCAGGTTGCTCGACAACCCGGACGAGGGGCTGACACCGGTCGCCTTCATCGACGACGATCCCCTCAAGGTCGGCCGCATCATCCACGGGCTTCCGGTGAGCGGAGACTGCGGCGAGATTCCTGTCTTGCTTCGGGCCGGCTTCGCCGAGCTCGTGATCGTGACCACCGCCCGGATTCCCGACGAGCGCACGAGCGCGATCACTTCGCAGATGGGTGCCGAACGTGTGCGAAGGCTTCGCTTCGTCCTCGAGAACGTGACTCCGCGCGCGGCTATCAGTACGCGCGCGTTGATGCCGCCGTCCTGAGCCCGCCGTATTCTTTCGGCGGATAGTCTTCGTGTCCAGTCACTTGACGGACTATTCCATAGAGCACATATTTTACGGCGAGATGGAGATGCCGGAGTGCGGGAGCGATGTTTTATGGCGACCCACAAGTGGAGCGAGTTGAAGGATACGATGGCGCCCGAGCGCAGGGCGCGGGTGGATGATGCCGTTCGCCGAGAGCTTCTCGCGATGGATCTTCGCGAGCTGCGCGAGGAGGCGGGCAAGACGCAGGCAGAGGTCGCTGAGATCGCCGAGATGACACAGGCCGAGCTCTCGAAGCTCGAGCGCCGGGACGACCACCTGATTTCTACCTTGCGGCGTTACGTGACCGCGCTCGGTGGGAACCTGGAGGTCGTCGCGGTGTTCGACAACAAGCGCATCGCCTTGAAAGGCATCTGAGCCGGATCCGCCTCTAGTGCTGTCGACTCATCTCCAGCATCTCGAAATACGTCGCCACGATCCGCTCGTGGACGACGCTCGACGAGAACTCCCGCTCGGCGCGCTCGCGACCGCGAGCGCCGAGCCTCCGGCGAAGCACCGGATCTCGGATGACCCGTTCGAGCGCGGCGGCGAGCGCCTCGGCATCTTTCACGGGCACGAGGAGCCCGTTCTCGTCGTCATGCACGACCGCCCGGCAGCCCGGAACGTCGGTCGTGACGATGGGGCGTCCGGACGCCGCGGCTTCGAGCAGCGATAGCGGGGCTCCCTCGCGATACGAGGGCAGACAGGCCACGTGGCAGCGTCGAAGTTCGGACGGGATGTCGGAACGACGGCCCAGCCATTCGACCACGCCTTCTCGCGACCAACGAAGCAGTTGCTCGGGCTCGATGGACGCCGGGTTGTGGGCGTCCGGGTCGCCGACGAGGCGGACGATGAAACTCGGTGCCGAGCGGGCGCGAAGGAGGCGCGCCGCGCTCACGAGTTCGCCGACGCCCTTGTCCCAGAGCATTCGCGAGTGCATGAGGATGACGATCGGCGAGCCGGCGGGCTCGGGGCTGGGAGAAAAGCGTTCGATGTCCACGCCGGAGCCCGTGACGATCACGATCTGCTCCGGGCGCGCCATCTTTCGTCGCTGAAGAAGCTCCGCATCGTCGGAGTTCTGGACGAGCACGCGCGCGCTCCGCTTCGGCCGAACCAGGGTCCGGAACGCCGTCTCGTAGGTCGCGCGCAGCACCGAGCGACCCGCCCCGCCGCCGAGATAGAGATAGCCGAGCCCGGCGATCGCGCTGAGGACCGGGGGCCCTCCCGACAGGGCCGCGGCGATGTTTCCGTAGAGGATCGGCTTGGCGGCGACCACGTGGACGAGATCGAAGCGGCGCCGGCGCATCAGCGCCGTGAGTGCACGCAGCGTCGCGAACTCGCTTCGCGGATGCGTGCCGCCCCGCTCGAGCGGGAACGTGACGTGTTCGAACCCGACTTTCCGGATCTCGTCCGCGCGCTCGCCCGGCCCTGTCGCGATCGTGACGCGAAACCCGGAGCTGCGGGCCGCGGTGGCCAGGCCGACCCGATGCGAGAGAAAGTACCAATCCTCCGTCACCACCATCAGAAGGGAGGGGCCGGAACGCGGCGCCGCCGAACCGATCCTACCCATTCCCGCCGGCCGCCCTTTTCACTGCGGCCACCGCGGCCGCGTACTGGCGAAAGACGTCGGTCAGCGCGGTCTCGGTCGGTCGCATGCGCACGCCGAGCGATTCGAGCCGCTCACTTGCAAGAATGCAGTTCGACCGGGCGCGGGTCGCCAGCCCTCGGCGGACCAGTTCGTCTTCGGCGATCAGGGTGAAGCGGTGGTCGGGATCGACGAACTGACGGTAGAGCGCGAGCAGCTGCGTGTGCCGCACGGGCCCAGGATTGGTCGCGTGGAAGACGCCGGTCGCGCGCCGTTCGACCAGGGCGCGGACCACTTCGACCAGGTCGGGCACGATCGTCACCGAGTTTTCGACGTCGATCACCTGTGCGTATCCCGCGAGCTTCGTAATGAGGTTGCGCGGCCCGGGCGCCGTGTCGATCGGCATCCGCAGGCGCACGACGGCGATGTGCGGAAGGCGCGAGAGGACGAGGTCGGCGGCGTATTTCGTACGAGAATAGAAGGATGTGGGGTTGGCGAAGTCGTCCTCGCGCCACCCCCCCGCGGCGGGGGACGGGCCGTAGAAGATGCATCCGGATCCCAGGTGGAGCAGATGCACGCCGAGCTCGGCGCACGCGTCGGCGAGGACGAGGGCGCCCGTGACGTTCGAGCGGCTCGTCTCGAGGGGGTGCTCTTCGCACCAGTCGACGTTCGGACGGCCTGTCTTTCCGGCGGCGTTGACGACTGCGGTCGGAGCGTGCGCCCGAAGCGCCGAAAGAACGGCTTGGCGGTCGCTGATGTCCACGCCGCGCGCGAGCGCTGCGCGCGGGAGCGAATGCGCCAAACGCTCGCCGAGAAACCCGGCCCCGAATACGAGGGTCGTCATCGTGATGCCGAAGACGTAGTCGTCAAAGTTCGATCCGGCAATCGTCGCCGACGAGCAGGGAGAGAGTTTGACCGGCGCGCTCCCCCCGGTGGACGGTGACGCGGCGCCCGACGAGGGAGTCTTCGAGCCGCTCGACCCCCTCGACTGCGCTGCCCTCCATGATGACGCACCGGTCGACCGCGGAGCGCTCGATGCGAACGGCGGGCCCGACGCTCGTGAACGGACCGATGCGCGAATCGGTGATGGTCGCTCC
>JBAULD010000304.1:0-8189 GCA_049578005.1 Polyangiaceae bacterium | reverse complement strand
AGGCTACGTTGCGCGGCCTTGGCGGGGGCGAATGCGGCGGTCTTCACGTTGCCTCGGCGCGACGCGGTCGCGCCGATGAAGACGATGCTGCCCTGCTTCGCTTTCTTCATCGCGGGAATTACCTGTTTGGAGGTGAGCAGGGCGCCGAGAGCGTTCGTGCGCCAAGACGCCTCGAAGTCGGCTGCGCTCACCTCTTCCACCGTTCCCCAAACGCCGGACCCGGCATTGTAGATGAGGACATCGACGTCCCCGAGGTCCTCTCGGATCGCTCCAAACGCCCTTTCCACCGACGTCTCCGTCCCCGCATCGCAAGTATATGCCCGCGCTCCCGGGAGCGCTGCGGCGAGCTCCTGAGCGAATTCCATCTTTCGCGCCAATAGAGCCACCGAATATCCCTCGGCCGCAAATCGGCGACCGAGTGCGGCGCCATTGCCGGGCCCCACGCCGACCACCGCGCACACCGGCTTCATCCCTTCCCGCATCGGAGCCTCCTTCTTCGGAAGACGAAACCCTTTGATGCCGCCGGAGTCGCAGCCGTCACCTTGCAGGGGCGTTTCAGTCCTGGCGCAATGCTGAAGCTAGAGAGCGCGTCTCAATCACGCTTCGCTTCGCAATGGGAGAGACGCGGACCAGGCAGGAGGACAAGCTTGGTTGCACAATGAACTTAGTGGCGCGGAGGGTCCTGGTCGGGGCCGCAACGGCCTTCTGTCTGGCCGTGGCGTGCGGGGGCGGTGTCGACTCCGCTTGGAAGAACGCGAGTGGGACCACCCTTGGCGCGGATGGTACTTGCGGCCCCTGCTCCGTGGATAGCGACTGCCAGAACAACTGTGGCCTGCCGGCCGTCGGGTACAACACCTGGTGTTGTGCGCTCAACACGAGTCCGCCGAGTTGCTACAACTGGGAGGGAATCCAGTGCCCAGCGCCTGCTGGCGGCGACGACGCCGGTGGAGTCAGCGCGGGCGGCAGCAGCAGTAGCAGCGGGGGGACCGCCGTCGGAGCGTGCGTTGGCAGGGGATGCGACGCCGGTAGCGGCGCCACCAACAAGCGCCCCTGCCGCGGTCGCAAGTGCGACGCCGGCGGCGCCTGAGTAGCGCCCAACGGCCCTCGCTCGCCTTTCAAGACTCCCGGGGCGATCCCGCGCGACGATCGAGCTCGTTCGAAACGATCGCGATGACGTCGTCGGCGTGAAGGCTCAATGGACCGACCGAGATGGGTTGGGCGCCGATCGCCAAGATCTGCGCGCGGGTTGCCGAATCGAGTCCGAGATGATCGCCGACGAAGAATGCCGAGGCGTGGGCACCGAGCGCTCGAACTTCGCGTACGTCCCGAGCCCCCTCTTCGAGGAGATAGGGGGTTGCGTCTCCCAGATCAGCAATCGCCTGCTGGAGGCCCCCCGAGCTGATTGAGATTCCCGGTTTGACTTCGACGAATCCAGAAGCCGACGTGTCTGCGCGGCTCGCGAGCGCTTTTCGTATCAGTGTTGCGAGACTTCGTTCGTCCGGACGGACGAATCTCGTCGCCGCCGCATCGGCTCGCAAAACGCGTGGAGCTCTCGGGCCACCGAGGAGCACGAGGTAAACGACGACGTTTCGCCGGAGGCCGTTCGAGAAGAGCAGCGCGGCGCGAATGCATCGCAAGAGAACGTCGAGTCGGCCGCTGGTTCCGGGAAGGTCGTCCAGGAGGAAGTCGTCCGACGCTGTCGCCTTCTGACCAATGATGACGAAGCGCCGCATCCCCTCATCCGCGCGAACGCAGAGCTCCAGTCGTCATTTCACGTAATTGCCGAGCGGGCTGCCGATGGTGATTAGCTCTTGCGTCACCAATTTCGCCATTTCTTCCGCGCCCATCAGCGTGAAGTGCGCTTTATCCCCATTGATATAAATCTGCATCGCCGCCGTTTGACCGATCATGTTGAGGTAAGCCACGCTAAGTGCATTTAGGTCGTCCACGAGGATGTTCTTCGTCATGGCAACGGTCTTCATCGCGTCTGCATAAGGCTGCTCGCGGGCATTGGTCTCCATCGTACCCATCCAATATTGAAGGGCCGAAGGCGTGACCATGATGGCCGTCGCCCCTTTTGCGGCGATCGCGTCGACCATCGTCTCCAGGGTGCTGGTGAACGTCGGCAGGGCCACGAGCCTATTGTTCGCCGTGCTGCTGTCGTTGATGCCGAACTCGATCATCACGTAGTCGCCGGACTTTAGGCCGCCGAGAATCGTTTGCCAGCGTCCTCCGCCACTGAAGGTCACGACCGTGGCACCCGGCTGCGCTTGATCGTTGACCGTGCACTTCGAGATCAAATAGTCGGCGAGATGCTCGCCCCAGCCCTGCTGTGCGGACGCCGCACCGTACACCGAAGCCGTCGAGTCGCCCGCGACCCAAAGGGTCACGCTCGGCAGACCGGCCGTGTCCACCGAAGCATCGCGGACGGGAGGCGGCACGATCGTCGAGGCATCCTCGGATTTCGCGCCGGAAGAGCTTTCGTCTAGCCCCGCGTCCGCGCTACCGCTTCCGCTGCTCCCCGATCCCGACCCGCTGCTGGTTGATCCCGCCGAAGCTGCGTCCTGGTCCGAGGGAGACGGGCCCCCACCGGGTGGCGAGCCGCCCACCGCTCCTGAACTGCCCGCACCCGAAGTGTTTGCTCCCGAACTGCTTCCTGCCGGTCCGCCGCTGCTGGAGCCCGTCGACAACGGAGGGGGGCCCGCGCCACCGCTGCTGCTCGATGAGCCCGAAGAACTCGATGAACCGGAAGATGGCGTGTCGACGCCGCTCGACGATCCTGAGTTTGCGGACGTCGGCGGGCTCGTGTCCGCACCGGTACCGCATGCCAACGGCGCGAGGGCCACTGCCGCCGTGAAGCCAACGACTGATCTCACATATCGCATGTCCGCGTTCCGCAGCTAGTTTATTGGGGATTCGGGTGGTTGCGCGCTCTACGCGCGACCCGCGTTCGGGGGTGAACGTTGTACAGTTCACCCTCGGACGTCAAGCTAGCCTTTGACGGCTCCAATCCGTTTGCCGAGCTCGCCGCGTAAGCAAAAAAATTTCGCCGACGGCACCTTCCTCGATCTTCCCATCCATCGCCCGCGCAAACGGGAACTCGCCCATCGTCACCAATGTTTCGCGCCAACCGCCGGAGGCGGCGCGTCGGTGGCCTCCGCGCACCGGCCGGGGCCGTTTGCCCTGCGGAAATGAAGGTTGACGTCGGTCGGCACACATAGGACCCTGCCGCCCGGGGAAGACAATTCCCCTCTTACCGGGGAGATCGACGATGAATCGACGGCGCGCATGGTTGACGTTAGCGGTCCTCAGCGGGTCGAGCGCAGTCCTGCTGTTCGCGGGGTGCGGCGACGATACGACAACGCCCGCTCAGACGGCTGATACCGGGGTTGCGGACGGCACGACTCCCGACGCGACGACCGAAGCCGGTCCGGACGCGGGTGCAGATCAAACAACCGCGGACGCGCCCGCCGATCGAACCGTCGAAACGGGCGGCGACGCTGGCGACGCGAGCGACAGCTCCACGGCGGCCGACGCAGATGCCGGGGCGGATGCCGCCGCCTGCGTCCTTTTCGACGCCTCAGGGCTCGACGAGGCGTCGGTCCAGGCAGGCAAGCTGGCCTTGTGGACGGTCTACAGGTGCCAAGGGTGCCACCAAAATGCCTCCCAGGTGGTTGACGACGCGGGCAACGGCCTCGTTCTCACGGGGAACGACCACGGCATCGACGGCGGCGTCAACGGGTACTCTTTTCCGCCCAATCTCACGAGCGACCCAACGACGGGGCTGGGCTGCTGGACCGACACGCAGGTCGTCAATGCAATTCTCACGGGGGTGGACAACGAGGGCAAGATGCTCTGCCCCTCGATGCCAAGGTGGGGCAAAGCTTTGCCGGGTGGGGACGGCGGCACGAGGGCCGGAACGCCGATGGACGCGGGGACGGCGCAGCAAATCGTGGATTTCTTGCGTAGCCTGCCTTCGGTGACGAACCAAGTAATGCAGACGATGTGTCCGATGCCGCCCCAAGACGGCGGCGACGCAGCTCAGGTGGGAGACGCCGGCGATGCCTCGGACGCCGCAGTAGACGCAGGGGTCGACGCGGGAAACACCGCGGACGCGGGCGACGCCGCGAGCGAATAGCCGCACCGCCGGTCGCCTTGCTCGGTGACACGGCGGGGCGCGGGGGATTTCCCCTTGCGCCTTGCGCCGAAGGTGTCACCCTCCCGCCCCTCTCCGTGGTCCGCCTCGACTCCGTCTCCAAACAGCACGGCAGCCAGATCTTGTTCGTCGACGCGTCGATGGGCGTGTTTCGAGGCGAAAAAGTCGGCCTCGTCGGTCCGAACGGGTCCGGTAAGTCCACCATCTTCCGGATGATCGTCGGCGACGAACAGCCCGACAGCGGGCAGGTAGCGGTCGATCGCGGCGTTACCATCGGCCACTTCAGCCAAGACGTCGGCGAGATGAAGGGACGGACTGTCCTGGCGGAGACGATGGCCGGCGCGGGCGAAGTGTCCACCGCCGCGCAGGAGCTCCACGAGCTGGAGCACGCGATGGCGGACCCGGCGCGTCAGGACGAGATGGAGCATCTCCTCGACAGGTTCGGGCACGCCCAAGCGCGCTTCGATGAACTTGGCGGTTACGCACTGGAGTCGCGAGCTCGCGAGATTTTGGCAGGTCTGGGCTTCCGAGACGAGGTCATTGACCAAGACGTCGGGACTCTGTCCGGAGGCTGGAAAATGCGCGTGGCCCTCGCCCGCATTCTCCTCATGCGGCCAGACGCCCTGCTGCTCGACGAGCCGACCAACCACCTCGATATCGAGTCAATCATTTGGCTCGAGCGTTTCCTGCAGGACTTCGAGGGGGCTCTCGTGATGACTTCTCACGATCGCGAGCTCTTGAATCGGCTGGTCACGAAGATCGTCGAGATCGACGGCGGTGACATCAAGACGTATTCGGGGAATTACGACTTCTATGAGAGGCAGCGCGAGATCGCCGAAACTCAGCACGAGGCGCAGTACGCGCGCCAGCAGGCCATGCTCGCGAAGGAGCAGGCGTTCATCGACAAGTTCAAGGCGCGCGCGAGCCATGCCGCTCAAGTGCAGTCGCGCGTGAAAAAGCTCGACAAGATCGACAAGGTCGAGCCGCCGAAGCGTCGTAAGGTCGTCGAGTTTGCCTTCCGCCCAGCGCCGCGCTCGGGCGACGACGTCGCGAAGCTCGAGCGCGTCGTCAAAGGGTACGGCCGGCGCCCGATCTACGACGGCCTAGACCTGCTCGTTCGCCGTCGCGAACGCTGGTGCGTCATGGGGGTCAACGGGGCGGGCAAGTCGACGCTGTTGAAGCTCGTCGCCGGCGAGACCGCCCCCGACGCGGGGCGGGTCACGCTCGGCGCCGCGGTCAAGCTCGGCTACTTCGCGCAGCACGCCATGGATCTTCTGGACGCCGAGGGGACCGTACTGGAGACCCTCCAGGCCACGTTTCCGCTGGCGACCGTCGGATCGATGCGCACGCTCGCGGGCGCCTTTGGCTTCTCGGGGGACGACAGCGACAAGTCGTGCCGCGTTCTATCGGGCGGAGAGAAAGCACGGCTCGTGCTCGCGACGATGCTCTACGACCCGCCGAATTTCCTCGTGCTCGACGAGCCCACGAACCATCTCGACATGGCCACAAAAGACATGCTCGTCGCGGCACTCTCCGACTTCGACGGGACAATGCTGTTCGTTTCGCACGACCGGCGCTTTCTGGCCGCGCTTTCGAATCGCGTCCTCGAGCTCACCCCGAAGGGGGTACAGGTATATGGCGGAGGGTACACCGAATACGTCCAGCGATCGGGGCACGAGGCGCCCGGAGTGGGCTAGGTCGCGGTGTGTCCTCGCGGAATCGGGCACGAGTGCCGTCCCGTCCGCTCGTCGAATTGCTGGTGATAGGCTTCCGCCTTCCAGAACCGCCCGATGGGCTCGATCTCCGTCGTGATCCGTTCCTTGTAGTGGGCCTGGACCTCGGCGAGGGATTTGTGGGCCAAAGCGGCCTGCTCGGGTGTGAACGTGAAGATCGCACTTCGGTATTGATCGCCGATGTCGGGACCCTGCTGATTCGGGGTCGTCGGATCGTGCGAATCCCAGAACGTTTGCAAGAGATCCTGATAGCGGACCTTCTTCGGATCGAACTCGACGAGCACGGTCTCGGCGTGTCCCGTCGAGTGCGTACACACGTCTTCGTAACTCGGGTTGGCCGTGTGCCCTCCCGTGTACCCGACGGCGGTCGCTACGACACCAGCGACGTGGCGGAACGTATCCTCCGATCCCCAAAAGCAACCTTCCGCGAACGCGGCGAGCTGGTGGCCATCGGCCGGGACCAACGGGGTGCCCGCACCGGCGTGGCCGGGGTTCGTCGCAACCAGGACTCCGGTCGAGTGAGCGCCCGGTGGGGGCGGGTTCGTGTCGGCCGCGGCCGAGGACGGAGCATGGCATGCCACAAGAACGGTGAGCGCGGAGAGCGAGAGATTGCGGATCATCGTTGGAAGATACGCGTGTGAACAGGACTGGTTTCGCGGCTGGACAAAGGATCGATCGCCGAACTCTACGACGCTACGCTCACACCGTCATGGCAGAGCCCCTCGAAGTCCGCCCAGGCGTCGTCGTACCCGCTGAGGCCATGGAGATGCGTGCGGTTCGTTCGGGCGGCCCAGGAGGGCAGAACGTCAACAAAGTCGCCAGCAAAGTCGAACTTCGGGTCGATCTCTTGCGCATCGCCGGACTCGACCCGACGGCCCAGGCCCGGTTGCGCGCGATGGCAGCTCGAGCTCTCGACGCGGACGGTTGGCTGCTCGTGACGAGCCAGCGGACACGCGACCAACGGATGAACCTCGACGACGCACGCGGAAAAGTGCGTGCGCTCGTTTTGCGTGCCCTCGAGCGAGCGCGACCACGAAGAAAGACGAAGCCCACGCGCGGTAGCGTGGAGCGTCGAATCGAAGAAAAGAAGCGGAGGGCCCGCGTAAAGGCAGGCCGGCGGGACGCCGAGAAATGAGCGCTGCAGCGTCGGCGCCGGCGAAGCTAGCCGGTCGGCATCCCAAGCTATCAGCTCACGGGACAACCAGAGTCTTGCACGCTTCGATCGCTTCCTTCGGCGGTGCCTTCTTCGGCTGATATGCGAACGAACACTTGAGCGTGAGAGACCCCTGTCCCTTCACGAGCGTGACGATGCGCGCGTACTCCGCGTGCGTCCCCTGAAACCACTTGTTGCCGCCGGGGAGGCTCCCCTTCTTCTCCAACTTGTCGCCCCCGAACTTCATCTCCGATTCGACGTCCTTCGAAAGCTGGGCGACGGGGCTGTCGTCGTAAGAAATCATCAGGTTGTCGGTGGTCGTGCCCGTGTCGTACTCGACCGACCCTCGCTTCGGAGTAACCCTCGCCTGCTTCACGGCGTAGCCTCCGGGGAGCTTGATACAATAGGCGGGCACAGCGTTTCCGGTGAGTCCGGCCGGACACTTCGGCGGCGGGATCGCGTCGGCGGCGACGCTTGCCGCAGCGGACGGGGCTGGAGACGGAGACGGGCTCGGCGCGACGACCGCCCCCGGCGCCTGGGGCGTAGACGGCGACGCCGAAGCACCCGTCGCTTCGGCAGTCGCGTCCCCCTTGCTGCAGGCAGAACCTACCAAGAAGGCGATCGTGGCGAGCGCGCGATGCATGATGTCCCTCCGTCGGGTCGACGCGCGCGCCAGGCTACGACACGAAGCGCAGCCCGCCATCCTTTTTCTCTCGGGCGGTGCCGACCGGGCGCCCTGAGCGCCCGGTCGGGCTTTTCGCGCCGGTCACCCTCCGCCGGGCTTCTCCGTCTCCACAGAAGCCTGTGCCTTTTCCGTCAACACTTTTCGGCGGTTCGCGTGGGAGGCGTGGCCCCCTTTTCGGCCCGCTTCGCGGGCTTCTTCGCTCGTAAATTCATGCGCCGTTCCGGCCGAGTGAGCGGCCTTACCCCCCTTGCGCGAAATCTCACTTACGAGCTTGCGGTCCATCGCTGCGAATCCGCGTGGCCGGCGCGTGGCCTTGACCTCTTCGCCACTCGCGAGAGGCTGCGGGGGAGGATCCGGTTGAAGATCGTTGTTCGTCCCTGTCGAATCGTGATGCTTTTCCATGATTACCGTGCCTTGCACTCAAACGTAAACACAGCCTGAGGTTGCGCAAGGTGCGCGGGC
>JBAULD010000303.1:0-5359 GCA_049578005.1 Polyangiaceae bacterium | reverse complement strand
CCCCCCGGGCGTTCTCCAGCTCGGCTCGTCGCACACGGTGTCGCGGGTTGGGCCGCGTGCGCGGCGATCATGGCCGGATTGCTTGCTGCCGGCAGTGCCGGCATGGCGCTCGCGGTCCACGCGCTCGCCGTTCCCTTCGTGTTCGTGGCCGTTTCGCGGCACTATTTCCGGGCGCGCGGCGCGCGCGATCCCTTGCCGACGGCGTTCGCCTTCATGACGATCGCGGCGCTGCTCGACCTCGGGATCGTCGCCGGTGCGTTCCAGCGCAGCCTCGCGATGTTCGCGAGCGTCGCCGGCGTCTGGCTGCCCTTCCTTCTCATCTTCCTGACGACGTGGATCACCGGCGAGATCCTGTCGATGCAGCCGTGGACGAAGGCCCCGGCCCCGGCGACGTCGCAACGCGGCCCGACTTAGCCGCTCGCACGGAGGGCCTGCGTGACGCCGAAGACGTCCGCCAGAGTCCAGTGCTCGGCCACCTTCTCGCCGCGAAGGCGCTGAAAGTTGACTCCTCGAAGGGTCACGCGCCGGCCGGTCGGAGCAACGCCCGCGAAGCTACCGACGTGTGTTCCCGTGAGGGCCCAGCGCCATGCGATGGCTTCGCCGTCGACCAGCAAATCCTCCACGTGCATCTCGATCTCGGAGAAGGCCGTGCGAATAGCGGCCGCGCGGGCCTTGAAGGAGTCCAGACCTTGAGAGCCGGCAGGCGCGCTGCGATCGAGAACGTCCGGCGCGAGAAGCTCGTCGAAGGCCTCCAGCCGTCCTTGGGCGATCGCCTCGTTGGTCCATCGCTCCAGGAGCCTCTCGATGTCGCGTCGGTTCATGGCAAGGAGAATCTCACAGGGAGACCGGGAACGTCTGCCCCGCCTTCTTCCGTCGCGATCCGCTGCTACCCTCCGCGCCGAGGAGATCATCGTCATGCGACTCTCGGGAAAGATCGCGATCGTTACGGGCGCCAGCCGCGGCATCGGGCGTGCTGCATCCATCTTGCTCGCCAGGGAGGGTGCGACGGTCGTGGGCGCCGCGCGCACCTCGAACGATCTCGACAGCTTGGTCCGGGCCATCCAGGCGAGCGGAGGAACGGCGAAGGGAGTCGTCTGCGACGTGACGAGCTCGGCGCAAGTGGCCTCGTGCGTCAAGGAGACGATCGACGCGTTCGGCCGGGTCGACATACTCGTCAACAACGCGGGAATCGGCGGATACCGTCCATTTCTCGAATGGACCGAGGCCGACTACGACCGAATCATGACGACGAATGCGAAGTCCTCGTGGCTTTTCTGCCGCGAAGTCTTGCCACACATGCTCGCGCAGGGGGGAGGAAACATCGTCCTCGTGTCGAGCGTCGCGGGCCTGCAGGGGTTTCCGACCGAGGGCATCTATTGCATGTCCAAGTTCGCCCAGGTCGCGCTTGCGCAGTCGCTCGACCGCGAATTCTATCAAAGGAACGTGAAAGTCTCGCTCGTCTGTCCGGGCGGCGTCGAAACGCATTTCGCGCTCGGCGACGGCCGAACGGAGGGCAGTGCGAGTATGAGGCAGTTCTCCACGCCCGAAGACGTCGCGGAGGCCGTACTGCTCGCTGTCATTCCGCGGGAGCGAACGCGCGTCGTGAACGTGATTCTGCGGCCGATGAGCGAAATGACGTAGGGCGTCGCTCCGGCAATGCCCCGCCTTCCAGTCCTCGGCCTTTTCGTCGTGCACGCGGTTGCTTGCGCGGTGCCTCCTCGAATGTGCGCATTCGAGAGCGACTGCGGGGGTCGTGCCTCGTGCGTCTCGGGGCGCTGCGTCGCCCACGGGGCGACGGCCGCCGTCGACACCGCTCGACGCTTGCTCTTCCTGCCCGTCGACGCGGCGTATGTGGGTGGCGGCGGAGACGCGCACGACGCAGTCACCGCCACGCTCGGCCGCAAGCACGACGGGGGCGCCGCGCTGCTCCTGCGGTTCTCCGCTTCCCTTCCGCCGGAAGCTACCGTGCTCGAGGCGTACGTCCTCCTCGAGCGAGCCACCGACGTCGATGTAGACCCCACCCCCGTGACCCTGCGCGCGGGGCGCGTGCTGGACCCATGGGACAGCGGCACGGTTTCTGCGGCGCGGCGGCCCCGCGTCGACGACGGTGGCGCGCCGGTGACTCGCGTGTTTTTCTCCGGGCCGCCGCTCGTCCGCCTGGACGTTCGTGAGCTCGTGCAGAAATGGCGTCGTCGCTCCGGCGGTGATTTTGGCGTCGCGGTGCTCGCCGAAGGCGAAAGCGCAACGGGTATGGCGTTCGCCGTCAGTCCGGTCGAGGGACGACCTCTCGCGGGCCCCCGGCTGGAGCTTTACGTCAAGTGAGGGGAGGTGTGCCGCCCGACGTCCCGCTTCGCGGAGCAAGCATGGCGATCTCGGGCGTCTTCGAGTTTGGCGTAGTCTTCGCCGAGGAAACCGCGAGCTCGAGCAGGAGCGGCTCGAGGCGGCGGTTAGCATGCACGACGAGGCGCATTAGAGCTACTCTGGGTGACCTATGAGTGCGCCGCGCGATGCCACGTCGCAGGTCAGAGCAATCGCCGAGCACGTCGAGCAGCGCTTTCGCGCAGGCCGGCGCGTCCTATCGTTCGCGGAATTCCTGTCGCTCTTCGACGAGCATCCCGTGCGCTACTCGCGGGACGCGAGCCGCTACTTGCGCGACGTATTCGATCACTACGGCAAGACCACCGTGCGTCACCCCTGGGGCGAGTTCACGCGCCACAACCTCTTCGATTTGCCCTGGGAGGCACCGACCACGACCGGAGCGCTTCCTCGCGGCGCGCTCGTCGGCCAAGAGCACGTGCAAGAGGAGATCTACCGCGCGCTCTCGAACTTCGTGCGGGAGGGCCGGCCGAATCGGCTGATGCTTCTTCACGGTCCGAACGGGTCGGCCAAATCGACCATCGCGCAGTGCATGATGGCCGCCCTCGAGCATTACTCGATGACCGACGAAGGGGCGCTCTACCGCTTCAACTGGGTTTTCCCGTCGCAGAAGACCCTGCGGGGCTCGCTGGGCTTCTCGCACGACAAAGCCGGCGGCGACCCGACGCTTTCGTATGCGCATCTGTCGGACGAAGAGGTCGACGCCAAGCTCCTCGTCGAGGTGCGCGACCATCCGCTCTTTCTCATTCCCTTGGCCGACCGGTTGAGGCTCCTCGAGGCCGGCTACAAGCGCGTGGGCGCCGCCGAGCCTCCGAACGATTGGATCGTTCGCGGGCAGCTCTCGCACAAGAGCCAGCAGGTCTTCGAGGCGCTCCTCTCTTCGTACGACGGCTCGTACGCCGAGGTGCTCAAGCACGTGCAGGTCGAGCGCTACTTCATCTCGCGACGGTACCGAGTGGGAGCGGTCACGATCGGTCCGCAGCTCAGCGTCGACGCGGCCGAGCGGCAGATTACGATGGACCGCTCGCTGCAATCGCTGCCCGCATCGCTTCAGGCCGTGACCCTCTACGAGGCCAAGGGGGAGCTCATCGACGCCGCGGGTGGGCTTCTCGAGTTCAGCGACCTCCTGAAGAGGCCTCTCGACGCGTTCAAGTACCTTCAGCTCTCCGTCGAAACCGGGGAAGTGGCTCTGACCGCGCAAAACGTGCAGCTCAACTGCGTGATGATGGGGAGCGCGAACGAGCTGCATCTCGACGCGTTCCGGGAGCACGCCGAGTTCGCGAGCTTCCGCGGCCGGCTCGAGCTCGCGCGCGTGCCGTATTTGAAGAGCTACGAGCAGGAGCGCCTCATCTACGACACGCACGTCGTGCCGCAGATTCGCCGTCACGTCGCGCCGCACGCGACCGAGATGGCCGCCTCGTTCGCCGTCTTCACGAGGATGCGCAAGCCGAACTCCGAGCGGTACGCCCGGCCGATCGGAGCGATCGTCTCGACGCTCGGAGCCGTTGAGAAAGCCGATCTCTACTCGCTGGCCAAAGCGCCCGAGCGGCTCGATCCCGATTCGCAAAAGCTACTCCGATCGGCGATCAAGGAAATCTGGTCCGAGAGCGAGGGCTATCCGATCTACGAGGGGCGCATCGGGGCGAGCCCGCGCGAGCTCCGGGTCGCTCTCCTCGACGCCGCCCAGTCGACCGCATACCGGTGCCTCAGCCCGCTGGCGGTGCTCGAAGAAATCGACGCGCTATGCCAGCGGAAGAACGAGTTCGACTGGCTCCAGCAAGACGCCATCGTCGGCGGCTACCACGACGTGAAAGTGTTCCACGATACGCTCTTTTCGCGGCTGATCGCGGCTTCGGAATACGAGCTCTACGTCGCGAGCGGTTTCGTGCAGGAGAGCCAATACGCCGACCTTTTCGAGCGCTACGTGCAGCACGTGAGCGCGTGGGTGAAGAAAGAACGTCTCTACAGTCGCGTCACCCAGCGCCACGAAGAGCCGGACGAGAAGATGATGGCCGAGGTGGAGCGTTTGCTCGACGTGAAGGGAAGTGACCCGCTCGACTGGCGGCGGCAGCTCATCAGCGGCATCGCCGCTTGGGCGCTCGACCATCAGGGCCAAAAGCTCGACACGGCGGCCGTCTTTCCACAGCACATCAAGCGAATGCGCGAGGCGATCTTCGCGGGGCGTCGCAAGTCGGTCGCGTCGCTCGCGCGGGACATTCTGCTCCTGGTCCGGGAAGAGGGCGTCGGCGTCGAACCGCAGCGGCGGCAAGATGCGCAGGAAGCGATCGACCGCTTGGTCGCGCGCTTCGGCTATTGTCCGAACTGCGCCGCCGACGCCGCGAGTCTTCTCCTGCGAAAGCGCTTTCAGGACCTAGTGGTCTGAAGTGTGAAAGCGGTCTAGCTTCGCCCGGGCCGTCTTGACGCCGAACAGCTCATTTGTGGAGTAGTCGAGGATTGGGCCTAGGAGCACGCTTGCCAAGATGGCGGCCAACCGAAGCGCAAGCGGATCGCGTCGCACCTCCCGAAGGACCAGCCAGACCATTCCGCAGCGCCTGGCGAGGAGCGCGAGGCCGGTGCCGGCGGTGTCGGCCGCTTCGGCGAGCGCGAAGTCGTCGGCCTGGCCAGGGCGCGCAAACACATGTCGCATTCCGGGGGGCTCGCCCTTTGGGGCCACCACGAAGGTCGCTTGGTCGGTCCGCGGTTCTTCTCCGGCGTAACGCTTGTCGGCGGTGAGCCCGAGCCGTGTCGCGAAGAAGCGTTCTGCGTGGGCGCTCCATACCTGGACGTCGATGCGCGCGTCGCTCCGTTGGGCGAACACCACGAATGCATCCTCGCGTCGAGGCGCGGGCATATCCTCGGGCATCTCCTCCGATGCGTTAGCAGGGGGCCCGGGGCCGCGCTACGCTGCCTTGTCGCCATGCCCGCGTCGCTTGCGCTCGTCGACGCGCACTGCCACCTCGACGCCGGCTACTTCCCCGAGGGC
>JBAULD010000302.1:0-6391 GCA_049578005.1 Polyangiaceae bacterium | reverse complement strand
GAGCACGGTCGCGACTCGTGCGCTGGTTGGACGCCCTTCTCGAGGCCAGACCAACGGTGCTGGACGTGACGGCTGCCATCGCTCGTGCTTCGGGCGAGCTGCGCGCCGCGCGGGAAGCCAGAGGGCGGCGCGTCGCCCAAGCCGACATGTTGATCGCCGCGACTGCGCTCGCGCAAGGGTTGACGTTGGCGACGCGGAACGGGCGCGACTTCGAGGGGTGCGGTGTGGCGCTCGTTGATCCGTTCAAATGAGGCCCGTCGTGGCGCCGATCGCGCGATTCCGCCGGCGCGAGCAAGGTCCGCGCGGTACGGCGAGCGCGCCAAGTCCCCGCCGTGCGGACGCGGTGCCGGTCGCACGCGAAGGGACGCCTCGCAAGCAGCGGGCTCCAGCAGACGGCTTCCGCGAGCCTAGAGTTCTCCTGCCGCAGTCTCCGTTCGGGTGACAGAGCGAGCCGCGTTCGCGCGCCCGGCGGGCATGGATTGAGCAAGGAGACATTCACGAGTGCGCCCCATGCGAGGCTCGCGACCGCTGTACACCATCGGGCATTCCACGCGGTCAGCGGATGAACTCTCGGGCATTCTTCACACTTGGGGCGTGACCCGCCTCGTGGATATCCGCACGATGCCCCGGTCGCGCACGAATCCACAGTTCAACGGTGACGTGCTCCCGCAGACGCTTAGCCCCACCGGTATCGCCTACGTCGCTTTGCCTTCACTGGGCGGCCTCCGCGGGAAGAGCAAGATTGTGGAACCGACGACCAACGCTGGATGGCGGCAGTCGGCCTTCCGGAACTACGCGGATTATGCGGAGACGGTACCATTCCGCGCGGGGCTCCAAGAGCTGCTCGACATGGCGTCCAACGAAACGTGCGCCGTGATGTGCGCGGAGGCGGTTTGGTGGCGCTGTCACAGGCGAATTGTCGCGGACCATGCGATTGCTCACGGGGTGCCGGTGGTGCATCTTTTTTCGCTGGAGAAGGGCGAGCCCGCAGCGCTGACTCCGTTTGCGGTCGTGGGGCCGGGCGGGCGCGTATCGTACCCGGCACTCTGAGCAACGCCCGGGGACGACCGTGGTCCAGTCTCGAGCGTCGATCGAGGAGCGCGTCTTGTTGTAGAGGCTTTTGCTCGACGCTACGATACGGCCAATGAAGTGGGGCGTTTGGGTGTCGTGTTCGGCCGTGGTGCTAGCCGCGGGATGCGGTGGGAAATCCGGTGAGCCAGCGCCGCAAGGTCCTAGCCCGGCCAGCAGCAGCCCATGCGGCCAACCGGTGCTCTCGAACTGCCCCCAAGACTCGTTGACAGACGGCGGGGAGTGCCCACTGCCGCCCATCATCAACGCGCAAGGCTTCTACACGGTGGGCTGCCAGGTCACAGCGTCGTGCACATTGGGCACACAAGTGTGCGCTTGCAACGCCGGTCCAAATGGACCGGAGTGGGATTGTGCGCTGTAGTTCAGCGCCGGCAGTGTACGATCGGACGGATAGAGTCCTCCGCCGCGCCGCGCTGCGAAACAAACTGCCGTTTCCAAAACAAATTGAGGGCGCCGCAAAGTCGGCCTCGTCTGTTCGCGGACCACTCGTCCGCCGGGGTACCATGCCCCTTACGTCTCACCTCTTGCGCGACGTCTTAGAGAGTGTGGGGGAGCCAGCGCCTTGCGACCTTGGCCTCGACCCGCGCTCGATGGTACGGGAGAGGATCTAAGGGGTGCCGAGAATGCGGTGCAACATCTGCGGTTGCGAAAGCCTGACGGCAACGGAGTACTGCGCCGGGTCTGTTCGCGCCCCAGCCATGGAGTGCACCCAGTGCCACGCGATCGTGCTCGACGAATCGGTCGCCACGTCCGACGAGGAGCGTGATTCGGTTCGCATGGCAGTGGCTGTACGGGCAGCCCAGTGCGCTGCAGAGCCCATCGCTGGGTACTGGCCTGAAGAAGAATCCGACGAGCCCGGCGCGACTTCAGACCGGTAGCCGCTCGAGCCGCGGCGAAAGCTACCGGCGGCTCTTGGCCAGTTCGTTGCTTCCCACTTCGCCAGGCGAAAGGAAGCACGCCCAATGAGCATCGATAGAGCCTTCAGAAGCCTCTCCGCCGCGGCCGTCGGCTCCGCGATGGCGTTGATTTGCGCCGGCTCTGCCGCGCAGACGATCGCCGGCCCGGGTGCGCCTATGGGGACGTCCGTCGTCCTCGGTACCCCGCTCGGTACGCCGGGACCGGTGTACAGCTCCACGGGCGCGCCGAACCTTGGCCTAGGAAGCGTGTCGACGCCCGGTCTCGGTATCGGGGCGCCAGGCGTGGTGTACGGCGCCGCGAACCCGGCCAATGTGGGGCCCGGACCCGTTGTCCCGCCGGGCCTCGTCACCGCCGGCCCCGGTTCGCCGATGGGCGTCGGATATGTGAGTACGCCGAGCACCGCGACCGTCGGCGGCATCGCTACGACAGGCATCGCGGGCACGGGCGCCGTCCCCGGGTTCGCTCCTGGCACGGCCGTCGTCACGGGCCCCGCGGCACCGATTGGAGCGATTCCGACGCCGGGGGCGGGGCTGTCGGGCGTTCTCGGCACAACTCGCGCGACCATCGACGGATACGGTAGCGGCTTGACCACGACCGGTTTCGCCGCCGTCCACGGCACGGCCACTCCGGGCTATGGCCTGGGCGGGGCGGGAAGTATGCCGGGCGTCGTCCCGGCCGGAGCGGGTTTCGCGGCCCCCGCGCTTCCCTATGGCGGAAACCTCGTCAGTCCCTACATCGGCGAAATCGACGGCATCCCGGGGCTATTCCCGTAGCGCCTCGCGAAGCCCCAGCCGTCGCAAAAGCGGTCCCACGGTCAGGCCGTTGACCAGTATCGACAGGATCACGACTCCGAACGTGACCGTGACGACGAGCGAGCGCTCCGGAAAGCCATCGCCGAGAGCCAGTGCCAGCACCATCGACAGGGCGCCGCGCAGACCGCCCCAGGTGAGCACGGCGCCCCACTTCCACGGAATCGGCTTGGTCGAGCGCCGGAAGACGGCGAGGACGAGGAATACGATCCCCGCGCGCGCCGCCATCACCACCAGGTACGCGGCCGCGATGGGCGCCCAGGACTTCAAGAGTCGAGCGACGCTGACCTCAAACCCAATGAGAAGAAATACGATCGAGTTGAATGCGAATGCCACGTTTTGCCAGAACGACTCCACGGCGACTCGCGTAGAGGGGCTCATGGCACCGGGAGCACCATAGCTGCCGGTGACCATTCCGGCGGCGACGGTCGCCAGCACGCCCGAAACCTGAAACTGCTCGGCGAGAATGAACGACGCGTATGCGGTGATTGTCGTCAGAGCAATCTCAATCAGCGGATCGTCGATGCGCGCGACCAGCTCCGAGCACAGGAAGCCGAGCGCGGCGCCCACGAGGACGCCCAGCGCTACGATGCGGAGGAAGTCGAAGGCGGCCCGCGACATCCCGACCTCGACTCCCGTCGCGACGCCCACGGCGATCGTGTAAAGAACGACAGACGACCCGTCGTTGACGAGGCTCTCGCCTTCGATGATGACTCCGAGCCTGCGCGGCGCCCCGAGGGTCTTGAAGAGGGCGACCACCGCGATGGGATCGGTCGCCGTGATCAATGCGGCGAAGACCAGCGCCGAGGGCCACGCGAAGACAGGGCCAAGAGAGCGCGACGCCAGGAGGGGCGCCGTGACGCCGAGCGCGAGGACGACGCCAGGCAGGGCGAGCGACAGGATGGCGCCTCGATCGAGCCAGAATTGACGAGCGTCGAGGTGGAATGCCGCCTCGAAGAGCAGGCCTGGCAGGAAGACAGCGTAAAGGAGCTCCTTCGTGAGGTGCATCGCCCCGACCACGTGGGTCGGTCCCACGACCAGGCCCGCGACCACGAGCGCGACCGTGTAGGGGATGCGCAGCGCGCGAGCCAGCAGCGCGACGCCGGTCGCGAGTCCGAAGAGCAAGACCGCCGTGGTCGCGAGGTTCATCGGAACGTTCCGCGCGTGGACCTCCGAGGCAGCGACGAGCGACTCTGCTTCGGACCAGCGCCTGCGCTATCCTAGCTCGCGTGCGCTGGCTCGGCTCTGCTGCTTTCACCTTGGTTCTCGCCGTGCTGGCGTGCGGTCCACAAAGCGCCCCCGCCAACCGCCTGATCGTCCATTTCGACGCCGGCCTCGACGCGGCCTCCGATGCACCGACCGACGCCGCGGGCGACACGAACGTTTCGGACGCGAATCCCTATCTCGGCGGGCCGTGCGTCGACGATGGGCAGTGCGACGACATGGTCGCTTGCACGTATGACTCTTGCGATCCCGCCTCCCATCGTTGCCTCAACGTCCCCGACGACACACTTTGCGACGACGGGATTTATTGCGACGGCCAGGAGAAATGCGTTCTCCTCCACGGCTGCGAGCCGGGAGTCGTCGTCAGCTGCAGCATCGACGCATGCGAGATTTCCAAGTGCGTCGAGGCGACCAAGTCGTGCGTTCACTCGCCGCGCGACGTGGACCAAGACGGCGACCCCGACGCTCATTGCATGGGCGGGCACGATTGCAACGATCTGAACCCCGACGTCTCCAGCCTGCACGCCGAAGTGTGCGCGAACGGAATCGACGACAACTGCAACGGCCTCATCGACGAGATGCCGTGCGTCGCCCCCCAGGGCGATTCGTGCGCAGATGCCGTGGCTGCTCCAGGCGCCGGGACCTACGCGCTCTCTACGCTCGGCTGCGACAAGACGTTCACGACGAGTTGCAGCGTCGCAAGCCCTTCGGCGGGGCAAAACGTCGTCGCGGCGGTCACCGTGCCACCGGGACCCAACGTCGACCTCGATGTGTGGGCGACGACCAGCGGCGTGGAGGTCGCCGTCGCAATCCAGTCGATGTGCGGACAGCCGGCGAGCGAGCTCGGGTGTGGTGCGGGGCAGGGGGCAACGAGCGTGCGGGCTCGGGCGCGTAACCTCTCGCCTGGAACCTATTATGCCGTGGTGACGACGCAGTCGCCCGCCGCGGTAGAATTGAAAGTCGTGCTTTTGGCGCCGACCGCGCTGGCGAGCAACGTCGACTGCAGCTCGGCGTCGCCGATTGTCCCGGGAATGCCGACGACCGTATCGATCGTGGATCCCCCGACGAATCTCCCGAGCGCGTGCACGGTGGGCGGCGTCGCATTTCCGTTGCTACACGATCTCGCGGCCCCATCGCCGACCAGCACCGGGGAGCTGACGTACTCCTTCACATTGACTCAGACTCAGGATGTCCGGGTGTCGGCGTCCTCCGTCCAAGGAAGCGGCACCCCGATCGTCGGGCTGCGGGACCCGGTCTGCACGGGGGCGAGCGACGAGCTCAGTTGTCGAAGAGGGAGCTCCGGCCCGCTTTACGAGCGCGCACTGCCGGCCGGGACCTACGTGGTGACCGTGGCCGCGACTTCACCCATCGACGCTACCCTCCTCGTGGAACTCGCGCCTCCCACCGCCACGCCGCCTGACCAATCGTGCGTATCGCCGCCGTCCATTGCCTCGAATGGGACGCTCGCGTTCGATCTCGGCGATCACACAGAGGCCATCAAAGACGGCTGTTTCCCCGGCAATCCGAACGCCGCGTACGACCTGACCCTCTCGGGTGCGTCCGACGTCCTGCTCGTGGAGCGGGTTGCACAATTGGTCGATCAAGGAGCCGTGTCCCTCGACCCGCCGGCATGCGCGACCAACCTTGCGTGCGCGACCGGCGGCACGCCGGTACGCGTCGGCAAGCGAAACGTCCCGGCGGGCGATTACCGTGCGGTCGTCGCCGATCAGTTGGGCCAGCAAGGAACGCTCGACGCGCTCGTGCGGCCCACCGTTGCCCCGACCATCATCCCCGCGGGCGGAGCCGATACCTGCACGTCAGCCGTCGACGTTTCGGCCGGGGGCTTTTTCACCGGAGACACGTCGACCGCTCACGCGGACTACAGCAATCCGTGCGACGACCCGACGACGCTGCCGGGAGGCGCGCCGGACCAAGTGCTTGCGCTGAATCTTTCTGCCGCCCAACGGGTCGTGCTGGACATGGAGGGCTCCGCCTACACGACGATCCTCGACGTGCGTCAAGGTCCGAGCTGCCCCGGCACGCCGCTCTCGAACGCCTGTTACGTCGGCTTCACCGCCGCGAAGAGCTTCTTGGATCTCGAGCTGCAGGCCGGAGCCTACTGGATCATAATCGACGGCTACGCGCTCGACCGAGGCGCATGGGACCTCGATGTTCGCGTCCTGCCGCCCTGATCGTCTCAGTGAAGCTTATTCGTTCAGCTTTGGCTTGGTCGGGAAGTAGAAGCCGATGGCGATCGTGACGAGCTGATTGAACTGGAACGTCTCGTCGGCGCTGTTGATCTGGCCGTCGGGGAAGTTTCCGCCTGGTCCCGATCCGCGACTGTCGAACCC
>JBAULD010000301.1:0-2296 GCA_049578005.1 Polyangiaceae bacterium | reverse complement strand
AGCACGAGCACGGTGACGTGCACGAGCACGAGCACTGGTCGCATCCAGGGCGATTCCCCGACCGCGAACCGCAGCGCGCGCGCGACTTCGCGCAGCGAGCGTTCACGATCGGAATCGGCGGTCCCGTGGGCAGCGGAAAGACGGCGCTCGTTCTGGCGATCTGCCGCGCGCTGCGCGACCGCATGAGCCTGGGCGTCGTGACCAATGACATCTTCACGAGGGAGGACGCCGAGTTCTTACATCGCAACCGCGCGCTCGCCCCCGAGCGCATTCGCGCCGTCGAAACGGGGGGGTGTCCTCACGCCGCGATTCGCGAGGACATCAGCCACAATCTCGATGCCCTCGACCAGTTGATGATCGACGTGCAGCCGCAGCTTCTCTTGGTCGAGAGCGGTGGCGACAACTTGGCCGCCCAGTTCAGTCGCGAGCTGGCCGATTACACTATCTACGTCATCGACGTCGCCGGCGGAGACAAGGTCCCGCGCAAAGGCGGTCCGGGCATTACGCAATCGGACCTCCTGGTCATCAACAAGACCGATCTCGCCGAACACGTCGGGGCGAACCTCGAAATCATGGCGCGCGACGCCCGCGCCATGCGAGGCACCGGCCCCTACGTTTTCGCGCAAGCGAAGAACGGCGTCGGCATCGACGCAATCATCGATAGCTTTCTCGACGCCGTCGGCGACTGCATGGAACACAAAACGTAATCACGCGGATAACTCCCGGAAACACCGCACGTGGAAGCGTGCCTAGTGCCCGTCGACTATCGACCGGCTTTTCCGAAAGGGAGATGTCCTATGAAATGTTCGCCTCCGATGCGAAATTGGTTCGTGGGGGTCGCGGCGGCCTGCCAGCTCGCGTCTGCCGGCTGTAAGGAAGAAGCCAAGCAGTCCGAGCCGGCAAAACCCATGGAGTCTGCCGCCGCGAGCGTCGCGTCGGCGGCACCCAAGCCGACTCCCGCAGCCGAGCCCGCCGGCGGACCGATCAAAGTGGGCATCCTGCACTCGCTCTCGGGCACGATGGCGATCAGCGAGACTTCGTTGAAAGACGTGGCGCTGATGACCATCGAAGAAATTAACGCCAAAGGCGGCGTTCTCGGCCGCAAGATCGAGCCGGTGGTCGTCGATCCGGCGTCGAACTGGCCGCTCTTCGCCGAAAAAGCGCGCGATTTGCTCCAGAAGGACAGCGTCGCGGTTGTTTTCGGATGCTGGACGTCGGTGTCCCGCAAATCGGTCTTACCGGTCTTCGAAGAGCTCAACGGATTGCTCTTCTACCCGGTTCAGTACGAGGGAGAGGAATCCTCGTACAACGTGTTTTACACGGGTGCCGCGCCCAATCAGCAGGCGATACCGGCCGTCGAGTACTTGATGAGCGACAAGGGCGGAGCTGCGAAGCGCTTCGTTCTTCTCGGAACGGACTACGTATACCCGCGGACGACGAACAAGATCCTCCGGTACTTCCTTCACTCGAAGGGAATCGCCGACGAGAACATCAAGGAAGAGTATACGCCGTTCGGGCACAACGACTATCAGACCATCGTCGCGGACATCAAGAAGTTCGCCTCGGGCAAGCGAACGGCGGTGATCTCGACCATCAACGGCGACTCGAACGTCCCCTTCTACAAGGAGCTCGCCAACCAGGGCCTGAAGGCCACCGATATCCCGGTGGTGGCGTTTTCCGTCGGCGAGGAGGAGCTCCGCGGGATCGACACCAAGCCCTTGGTGGGCCACCTCGCGGCGTGGAACTACTTCATGTCGATCGATACGCCCGAGAACAAGGCATTCATCGCCGAGTGGAAGAATTACGTAAAGGCCCACAACCTCCCCGACGGCGACAAGCGCGTCACCAACGACCCGATGGAAGCGACGTACATCGGCGTGCACATGTGGGCGCAAGCCGTGGCCCAGGCGGGCACGACGAACGTCGACGCGGTCCGGCAGGCGCTCGGTTACCAGACCTTCCGCTCGCCCTCGGGCTACGACATTGCGCTCGACGCGAAGAATCACCACCTGCACAAGCCGGTCCTCATCGGCGAGGTCCAGGCCAATGGCCAGTTCCAGATCGTTTGGAAGTCTCCGGAGGGGACGATCCGGGCGCAAGCTTGGAGTCCCTTCATTCCCGAGAGCGCGAAGAAGGTCGCCGACTGGACGTACCCGTGGGTGTGCGGCAACTGCACGGAGCCCAAGTACACGGGCACCATTGCTGCGATGGCGCATCGCTGATCGTCTAAACGAGACCCCTTTCGCGGAGAAGACGATGGCGAGAACAAGCGGCGGAATGCCTCGGTGGGCGTGGG
>JBAULD010000300.1:0-1522 GCA_049578005.1 Polyangiaceae bacterium | reverse complement strand
GGCCTCGTTACTTCGAGGGTGGAGCTCGTTGTCTCGGGATTGGGCCTCGCTACTTCGAGGGTGAAGCTCGTTGTCTCGGGATTGGGCCTCGCTACTTCGAGGGTGAAGCTCGTTGTCTCGGGACTAGGCCTCGTTACTTCGAGGGTGAAGCTCGTTGTCTCGGGATTGGGCCTCGCTACTTCGAGGGTGAAGCTCGCTGTCTTGGGACTAGGCCTCATTGCTTCGAGGGTGAAGCTCGTCTCCTCGAGAGTGACGGTCGCTTCCACGAGGGCTCGACTCAAGTCCCGACCCGCGGGGCGAATCGCACTCCCTCAGTGCTTCAGGAGCTTCAATCCGTGCGGCGGGGACGCGGGCTTCTTCGCCGCCGCGTTCGCGTCGCACTGCCCGTTCGCGGGTCGCGAGTCGTCGGGGCAAATCGTCACGCACTGGCCCGTAACCGAGTCGACGAGCTGATCCTCACCGCAGTCGTCGTCCGTGAGGGCGTTCGAATCGCTCGGCGCCGGCGGCTGGCTCGAATCGGAAACGACGACTTTGTAGGCCTGCTTGATGAACTGCTTGACCATCGCCTCGGATACGTACGCGAAGCCCTGGTCCCCCCAGTCTTTGCCCCAGCTATTGTGCACGAGAAACTGCCGCTGCCCGTTCTTGTGGCGGTACCCCGCGAACAGCACCGCGTGTCCGCCGTCGATGGTGGCCTCGTTCCAGTCCGGGATCGTGTCCCCCTGAGGATTCAGCCAGCTATTTCCGATATCCATCGTGAACCAAACGTCGGCGCCGGAGGCGAGCATCGCGGCAATCGTGTCCGGCGTCGCCGTAATCGCGTCGTACTCGGTCACCTTCCAGTGCCCCTTGGCGTCCGAGTCTTTGACCTTGGCCTGCACGGTCGGGTCCAGCTTCGCGCTGCCCGGGACGACGGGCGGAAGGTAAGGCCCGCAGTCGCCGTCGCCGCTCTGGTCGATCTCGCAGGCGACGCGCTCGTCGTACGGCCACGCATCCCACGCGGCGATCGTCTTGTTCAGGTTCTGGTCGCCGGCGTTCTTGATCACCGGAATTCCGTAGTGCGACCAAATGTGCAGGGGCGACATCGTGTCGGCCTTGTTCTGTCGCCGGATGGCGTTGTCCATGGCGCTCGCGAGCGAGAACGCCGTGCACGAACCGACTTGACCTTGGTCTTCGATCGGTCCCTCGGTTCCGTCTTTGCGGTGATCGACCGCGTCGGGGAGGGCGGCCTCGACCCCCGCGCCGAGCTTGGCCGGCTGGGTGGCGGCCGGGGCGATCGGCGAATCGAGCTTGAGCACTCCCGCCAACATCAGGTTGAGTTTGCGCGGGGAGAAGGGCTTCGCGGTCGCGAGCGGCACGTGCAGATTGCAGTCGAGGTGGACGAAGTGGCCGCTGTTGGGCGGCACTTCGCGCGCGCCGCACTTCCGATTGGTTCGAAGCTTCGTTCGCAGCGTGGTGACGTCGAGCCGCACGCTCGAGGCGCTCTGGAGCGGCGGCGGGCGGACGACCCGCGCCGGGAACC
>JBAULD010000299.1:0-2738 GCA_049578005.1 Polyangiaceae bacterium | reverse complement strand
CTTGCTGATTGTATCGGTCTCCGGGCCCGGGGTAGCCATGCGTCTCGATGGGAAGCCTCTCGCCGTGCTGACGACGCTCGACCCGCCCAATCCATCGTGCCCATACGTATTGCCCCAATGCGTCACGCCGTTCGACTACGCTCCAGTTTACCTCGGGGGGTGGGATTGGCCCTTCACAGGCTTCCGTGGAAGCATTGGAGACTTTGTCTTGATCAAGGGCAACCCGGCCGGGGACCTCGATCGTCTCGAGTCGTACCTGCTTGCGAAGTACGGGTTCTGACCGATGTCGCGTACCTCCCGACCATCCGGGCCACCAGCGTTTGCTCATACGGCCGCCCCGCTGCGAGACGAGCCGTTCCTCGGTCGGCTAGTTCGCGCCGACAGGGGTTTGGGGCGACGGTTGGCCCGGAATTGGGGCCGGTTGGACTACCGATATCTGAGGTTCCTGAGACTTCCCCGATCCCCGGCGCCTACGCGACCAAGCACCCAGGCAATTCTCCAACCCGGACCGCGCATGTCGCTCGATGGGGCACTGTCCTAATTTGAAACGCTATTGAAATTAGGACAGTGCCCTCGATGGCGACGCCCCGAGCGAGAGGGCGGCGAGCTGTCCGAAAATGGCCGGCCGCCGCGGCTCCCCCAGAGCGGATCCGCCACGATGGCGTCGGTCACTCGACGTCCGCCCTGGCATTCGTCCCCGCCGCGATGAAGGCCGACAGATCTCGCGGCGCAACCCGGATCGCGTTCGACACGCGCACGTGAGCCAACTCGCCGCGCGCGACGAGCGTGTAGACGGTCGCCGCGCTGACCGCGAGTTGCGCCGCGACCTGACGCACACTGAGCAGCCGATCCAGCCCTCCGTCCACGACGCATAGTCCCGACGAACCATGCAGCAAGGATGCAGCAAAAGAATTGCGAACCGATGCTAACGGCTGGGTTCCGTGGACAACGTCCCTGACCGGATTACGAATATTTCCGGCTACTTGCGAATCGTTGTTAGTCCCTCCCAACGGGCGGCTTCTCACTCCGGAGCCGTAGGTCGCAGGTTCGAATCCTGCCGGACGCGCCAATCCTTTCGCTGGGTTGGGTGAGGTAGTCGGGCTCCTCTTACCGCGGGCCGCAGTAAAATCCGCAGGGGTCCCCCGACCTCGCGCATGGGCATCGCGACGACACTCCCGTGGTCAAGTCGAGGGTCGGTAGCTTTCTGATCCCTGCCTCCAGAGCTCACCTCGCGTACTCCCCTCCGACGTAATGCTTCTCGGCGACCTTGCCTTCGATATGACCGAGGAGCGCGTCGCGGATGTCAGACGGCACGAAGGCGTCGGAGAGCATGGTCGCGAAGGTGCGCCGAAGCGGGTGGAAGGTGAACGCGTGCCTTCCCGCGAACGTGGTCGGGAGCCCGGCAGGTTCAAGATCGACCCGTACGAGCTTCGCGCCCGACCATCAGCCGCACCACGCGCAGAAGCGACTTGTAGCTCTCGCGTAGTGAACAACCAGTCGAGCGCGTGGGCGGGTGGCCAAGTAACCATCAATGCCAGCCTGAGGCCGGTGCCACGGTGTCGAGAAGTCCCCGCTACGTTCTGTTTCTCTTCTTCGACTCGGCTTTCGTCACCGACTTCCGCGCCGTGGAACCGTTCGATCTCCGCAACCATCGCCAGGGTCCGCGTCGCCACGGCGCGATCCTACCGGCACCGCCGAGCGGTGACGCGGATGCAAACGATTAGAGGCGCACGCCGAGCTGAAACCCGACGCGATACGACGCAAACGTCGACGACTGAACAGGTTGGTCGATATGGGGTAGGTAAAAGACACCCGCGTCGACCCCGACGAGCACGTATCCCGCGCTGAGCGCAACCATAGCTTGCGGCTCGAGGTACAACGAATGCGTCGAGCCGCTTGATGCGGTCGAATTACAAGTGAGCGGCGTCTGGCAGACCGTGGTCGTGCCCTCGAACGTCGTCACGTAATCGCCGACGCCGAGCACCGCCCTCAAGACAAGGACTTTCGCGAACGTGTGCCCGTAGCCGCCTTCGATCCCGTACGAAAATCCGTGGGTGCTTCCGCAACCACCGATGGAGCTATCGGTGCAGCCTCCCTCGGAGAGATAATCCATGTACGTAAGTCCGCCGTACAAGCCGCGATAAGAAGCGCCGGCCCGTCCCCCGGCCCCACCCCCCGTGAGTGGCCCGGGCGCGCCATACGTCGGTGACGCAAGCTGCGTTCCCGAGACGACTACGCGTCCGGCAACCTCGAGGTGAACCGGCGCAAGTATTCCTGAGGAGTCCCCATCGGCATCGGAGGCCTGCGCGCTCGATGTCACCAGCCAGAGCGCTACCGCGCTCGCCACCCCCACCATTCTCGGCGACATCATGAGGCAAGGCTAGCACCGCCCCGGACCCACGGTCCCGCCGCGTTCGCCGGTCCTTGCGCCTACGCTTCGAGCTGGGTCGGAGCCGTAGCTCGCTCGTTCGAATCCTGCCGGACGCGCCAGCGTAGGCGCTGGAATGCTTCCCTCTTCTGGCCCATCGCGTGCGTCCGAGGTGTTCGCCGCGCCGGGTCCCCTGGTCCGGCGCTTGCTGCCGGCTCATGAAAGGTCCGATGGCGAAAGGGCGGCTCAATGGACAAGACAAACGTTGTGGTCATCACCGGCGGTTCGGCTGGAGTGGGCCGGGCAGCGGTGAGGCGATTCGCAGCCGGCGGCGCGGACGTTGCGATCGTCGCGCGCGGGGGTGCTGGGC
>JBAULD010000298.1:0-4735 GCA_049578005.1 Polyangiaceae bacterium | reverse complement strand
CGGTTCGAGAGCCAGAGGCCCGAGCCCGAGTAGCTCTTCTGAAGTTTCTTTTGCGTCGCTTGGCCGAGGAGATCCGAGATTCGTTTCGCCGTCCGGTCAACCTGTCGCGCGGCATCCAGCACTCGGCGTGTTCTGCCCCGTGAGGGAGGTGCTACGACCAGAGGCCACGCGTCAGCCCCCCGTTCGCCTTCGAGGGCGGCGCCCACGGGGGCGACGAAAATCGTCCCATCAATCGAACCAACTTTTGCCCTCATCAAGACGACCTACGGAGCCTTCGTCCGCTTTGCACCGGCCGACCGCCGGCGAGCAAGGAGCCCCGCCAGATAGCGCCCCGTGTACGACTCTGCGCACGAAGCCACCGTCTCCGGTGTCCCCTCGGCGAGGAGCAGGCCGCCCTTCGCTCCCCCTTCGGGCCCAAGGTCGATGACCCAGTCCGCCGACTTGATGACGTCGAGGTTGTGCTCGATGACGACCACGCTGTTGCCCGCGTCGACCAGCCGTTGCAAGACCCCGAGGAGCTTCTTGATGTCGTCGAAGTGCAGCCCTGTCGTGGGCTCGTCAAGGACATAGAGCGTACGTCCGGTCTGCACTTTGCCCAGCTCGCGACTCAGCTTCACGCGCTGAGCCTCACCCCCGCTCAACGTGGTCGCCGGCTGACCGATCTTCATGTAGCCGAGTCCCACCTCACCGAGCGTGCCCAAGATGCGCGAAAGCACCGGAAACGCACGAAAGAGCTCCCGGCAATCGTCGACGCTGCACTCGAGCACGTCGTGGATGGACTTGCCCTTGAACCGGACGTCCAGCGTCTCGACGTTGTAGCGCTTGGCACCGCACGCCTCGCAGGGGACCCAGATGTCGGCGAGAAAATGCATCTCGACCTTGACCATCCCGCCCCCCGCGCACGTCTCACAGCGTCCCCCTTTCACATTGAAGCTGAACCGACCGGCGTCCCAGCCGCGGGCGCGTGCCTCGGCGAGCTCCGCGAAGACGCCGCGGATCGCGTCGAAGGCTTTCGTGTAGGTGCCTGCGTTGGATCGCGGCGTCCTGCCGATCGGCTGCTGGTCGATGGCGATGACCTTGTCGAGCGCGGATAGGCCGAGGATCTCACTGTGGTCGCCCACGGGGGCAGCACTGTCGTGGAGCAAGCGCGCGAGGGCCGGAAGCAGAATGCCGTTGACCAGCGAGCTCTTGCCCGCCCCGCTCACCCCCGTCACCGCAGTGAGCACGCCGAGGGGAAAGCGGACGTCGATACCGCGTAAATTGTGCTCGCGCGCCTTCTTCACCTCGAGCCACGTTCGCGGCGGCCGGCGCTCGCGAGGCACCTCGATGCGCAGCCTGCCGGCAAGGTACTGACCGGTCAGGCTCCCGCTCGAGAGGAGCGCGTTGGGCGTCCCCTCGAAGGTGACCTTGCCGCCCAAGTGCCCCGCGCCGGGCCCGAACTCGACCACGTGGTCCGCCGCCCGGATGGTCTCTTCGTCGTGCTCTACGACGATGACTGTGTTGCCGAGGTCGCGCAGGCGACGCAGGGTTGCGATGAGTCGCGCGTTGTCGCGCGGGTGAAGGCCGATGCTTGGCTCGTCGAGCACATACATGACCCCGGAGAGCTCGCTGCCGAGCTGGCTCGCAAGCCTTATTCTTTGGGCCTCGCCACCGGAGAGAGTCGGCCCCCCGCGCTCGAGCGCGAGGTACTCGAGCCCCACGTCGAGGAGAAACCTGAGGCGATTCTGGACCTCGCGCAGCGCTTCCTCGCCGATCGCTTTCTCGGAGGGTGATAGCTTGAGCGTCGCGACGTGAGCAGCGGCGTCCGCCACCGTCATGCGAGTCACCTCCGCGATCGTCTTGCCGCTGACGAACACCGCCAGGCTCTCGCGCCGAAGCCGCCGCCCCCCGCACGACTCGCACGGCTGCACACGGAGATAGCGACGATAAAGGTCGCGGGCGGCGTCGGAATCGGTCTCATGGAACTTGCGTTCGATGTTCCTGATGATGCCTTCGTAACGCATCCCCCAGGTGCCGCTGTTGAGGCTCCCTTCCTTGCCCCAGCGGATGGCGATCTTCTGCCCCTCGACGCCGTAGAGCACGAGCTTCTGTTTCGGCCGGGGGCTCTCGTTCCACGGCACGTCCAGGTCGACCTTGAACGCGCGCGAGACGCCGTCGACGATCCTCGCCGTCCACCCCTCGCCCCGAGCCATAGCCGCAGCCCAGGGTGCGATCGCGCCGCGGCGAATGGATAGGGAGGGGTCAGGGATGACGAGACGAGGGTCGACGACTTCGCGTTGACCGAGGCCGTTACACGAGTGACACATGCCAAGGGGCGAATTGAATGAAAAGCTCTGCGGCGACAGCTCCGGAAACGCAACGCCACAGCACGTGCGCGCCTCGCTGAACGACGCCGTCCCGCCGCCGTCGGCGCGCTCGACGAGGAGGCTGCCCTTCCCTTCGCGGAGGCCGAGCTCCACAGCCTCCGCCAGACGCGGGCGCTCGGCCGTCCGGACGACGAGTCGATCGACGACGAGCTCCACGCTGTGCTTCTTCTTCTTGTCGATCGCAGGCAACGCCTCCAGGGGATGCACCAGCCCGTCGATCCGCACCCGCACGAAGCCGCGCCCGCGTAGCTCGTCCCAGAGCTCCTTGAACTCGCCTTTGCGGTGGACGACAAGGGGCGCCAAGACGGTGAGCTTCGTTCCCTCAAGCAAGGCGAGGATCTCGCGCGTCACCGCCTGCGGGCCCTTGGCGGAAACCTTCTTGCCACAGGAAGGGCAGCGCTGTTGGCCGAGCTTTGCATAGAGGACACGCAAGTAGTCGTAGATCTCGGTGATCGTGCCAACGGTGGACCTTGGGTTGTTCGAAGCGCTCTTCTGCTCGATGGCGATGGTCGGCGAAAGGCCCCGCAGATGGTCGACCTTGGGACGTTCGAGCTGGCCGAGAAACTGGCGCGCGTAGGCGCTTAGGGTCTCGACATAGCGGCGCTGACCTTCGGCGTAGAGCGTGTCGAACGCGAGGCTGGACTTTCCGGATCCGCTGGGCCCGGTGAAGACCACGAACTGCCGCTTCGGGATGGCGAGATACTCGACGGCTAGGTTGTGCTCGCGCGCGCCGGTAATCTCCACGAAGTCAGGCTCCCGAGCGCCTTTTCTCGTTGCGGTCCCCCTTGCTGGGGAGCGATGCAGTCCGCGAGGCATGGGAGGTGCGTCCTACACCGCGCCACGTCAGCCGTCACTCGCTGCCAGTGCGCATTCCGTGAGGCTCCATCCAAACCCGGACTCGCGAGAACCTGCCCGGAGTCCTTCACCCAACGAGGGGCGAGATGGCCCGGCGTCGTGGCACCATCTTCACCCACGACGCGGCGGAAGTGTCGTTGATCCGACAACGCCGCGGTCGAATGGGTACAACCCTTGACGATTTCGCCTCCGAATACACGTTGTCCGTGTGATCGTCGAGTGTCGCTCCTGCGCGAAGCTGAACAGGCTCCCTGCGACGCGGGTCGCCGACAGGGCACGCTGCGCGGCGTGCAAGGCAGACCTGCTGCCGGCGACTGCTCCTCTCCCGGTGCGGAGCGCCGCCGACTTCGACGAGTTGGTGCGGGACAGCGCGCTGCCGGTGTTGGTCGATTTCTGGGCTGCGTGGTGCGGTCCCTGCCGCGCCGTTGCCCCGGAGCTCGAGGCGCTCGCTCGCGATCGGGCAGGACACCTCGTGGTCGCCAAGGTCGACACGGAGGGACTGCCCGACTTGGCGACACGCTTCGGCATCCGGAGTATCCCTTCGCTCCTCCTGTTCCGCGACGGCCGCGAGGTGCATCGTGAGGCGGGCGCGATGCCCGCTCGCGAGATCGTTGCACGCATGGGGCTCTAGCAGGCTTCTGAACAAGTCGACTTCGTGAGCAGTGCCCTTGCACGCAGCGGGTGCGTCTGCGGCACGGGCGTCTCGGGCGACATCAGCATCGCTCCCATGCAGCAAAGGCGTGCCGTGCCGAATGTACCCGAACTCTCGAGCGCACGGGCTGACAGGCGTGCGTGGGGATGTCCGCGTGACGACGCTCTCGCGCCTGGATGCTCCCTCTTCTCGTCGAGGCAGATGATGTGCTGGTCCGTCGGCGTCTGGTAGTACAGGTGAAGGCTGTCATCGCGCTTCTGGCGGACCGGACATTCGAGTGCATGTCCCCACCTCTACGAGGACTTCGTGCTCGACGTCCTTCGAGCGTGCGATCGGTGCAACGATCAAATCCCGAATGTATTCGCCGTGCAGCTGCACGATCTCCTTAGGCAAGCCCACAGGGCGGCGATGTCGATCGGTTTCGCCAAGACCGGTACCCCGGGGGGAGCGCGGCCTGGAGCGGACGTCGAGACCACAATCGAAAGACCCCCGAGCGCCGGATCCTTCCGCAGTGCTTCTATGACCTGGACCCCCGTCATGACGGGCATGACCAGATCGAGAATCATCAGGCAGGGCCGATGTTCCGCCACAAGCTCAAGCGCTTCTGCCCCGTTCGTCGCAACGATCGCCGAGCAGCCCACCATTTCGACGACCTCCCGAAGTGCCTCGCGTGCGCCCTCCTCGTCATCTACGATGAGAACCAGTCGATTACCGACGACGCCGGGGTCAATCATTTTTCGGAAAGCTCGCTGAGGCCCGCGTTCCGCCTAAGACATTTGAGTAGACCTCAACGGTAAGGCTCACCGTCGCACCGGTTTCCGTCAATGCAACTCGAATCGGGGTTTGCGGGGCTCCGTGTTTC
>JBAULD010000297.1:0-1694 GCA_049578005.1 Polyangiaceae bacterium | reverse complement strand
GGAATGGATCGACGTCGACGAGTTGGTCGAAGTGACGCCGGACGCCGTTCGCGTGAGGAAGGCGATCCTCGAGATCAACAAGCGTCCGCGACGAACCGAGGCGATCGAAGATGCACAGGAGGTCGGTGACTCGGCCTGAGTGGCGGCGTCGCTTGTCGGCCGCGCGTGCATCGGCGGCCACGGCACTTGCGACGTCTCTGGTAACGCCTGTCGCTCTCGCGTCCTCTTCCGCCGACGAACTCGTGCGGCAGGCGAGAGCCCACGAAGCCGAGCACGACGACGACGTCGCCGTTCGTCGATATATGGAAGCGCTCGCCATCGAGCCGGGAAACGCCGCGGCCTGGCTGGGCCTCGGGGCGTTGAGGATGAAGATCGGAGAAGCCGCCGAAGCCGAGCGAGTGTACTCGTCGGCGCTCGACCGCGTCCCTTCCCTCCAAGCTGCCCTCGAGGGTCGAGCGCGCGCGCGGTGGGCCATCGGTCGACACGACGACGCCGAGGCCGACCTTTGCGCCGTTGCGACGATGCAGACGGCGCAGGCGAGCGTCCCGGCACTTCGGGCACTCGCGGAATGGTATGCGACCGACGGAAGGACCCCGGCGGCGCTCGCCGTGTGGCGACGCCTTCTCGCCCTCGCGGAGGAGCGCTCCGATGGAGCATCGGAACTCGAAGCCAGGCGGATGGTGCGCGCCCTCGTGATCCTCGTGGACGGCGCCGACCCAGCTTCGTCCCCCTTGGAGCCGGCGGGATCGACGCGGCACGCGCTGGCCGCGATCGCTCGACGCGGCGGATAGAGGGCAGTCTCAACTTACAGCAAAGGCGGCCACGCCGAAGCCCCCGACGACCCACAGCACTCCGCGTGCTTCGTCGCGCGCGATGGCCACGATCCGACCGTCCGACTCGGGATCGGATTGCGCAGCACCGATGCGGGCGACGACGGATGCGCTCCCCCAGGCGTCGAGACGAACCAGCGTCGTCGTGTCGTCGGAGTCCGAGTACGTACTGACGATCAGCGTTCCGGCGTCGTCCACGAAGGACAGCGCCGTGATCCGGCCTCCCCACTCGAAGAGCTTCGAGGCGTCGCCGCTCGTCCGCCAGACGAGGCCCCCTTGGCGGGCAGCGTACGCGAGACGCCGCCCATGCACGGCAAAGAGCGCGGGAGAGTCGGCCTCCGGCATATCGATCGCGTCCCGTCGTGTGGGAGCTCCCCCCGGCAGGTGAATGACGGCGGTGGGCCTCGCCGCGTCGTCCACGACCAGGACTGCGGCGACGGGGGCGCCGTCGGCCGTGTCGCACGCGATCGCCCCCGCCATGCCTGGAACGGGGCACCGCTCGAAGGGTGGACGGGCGCTTGTGCCCTCGTCGTGAAGGCTGAGCGCGAGGAGCCCTCCAGCACGGGTCCGGACCCAGAGTCGGCCCGAAGCGAAGACCGCGTCGCTCGCGGCGACACCCTCGCCCAAAGGCCCGGCGATCGGCGCAAAAGACCCGCCCGCGTCCGTCGACGTCACGAATCCGCCACCCCGCAAGACCGCCGCAACGACCTGCTTGTCGACTGCGAGCGCGCACACTTCGGAGGCGGCGAGTCCAGCGGCCGGGAGCCGTTCGCACGTTCCTTCGAGGTCCACTCGCACGAGCTCGGCCACCCCGGCCTCCGAGCGCCCGACGACCAAGGCACCGCGGCCCGCGCAGGCCACCGC
>JBAULD010000296.1:0-4150 GCA_049578005.1 Polyangiaceae bacterium | reverse complement strand
CTCGCGAAAGTGCTCACGGGGCATCCGCGCATCGCGGGGTTCTTCGAAGAGGCCGCCACTCTCCACGGCGACGCGACCAGGGTCGCCAATTTCGTTTCCAGCGAGCTTCTCCGCGACGTCGAGACCCACGGCCTCGACGCGCGCATCCCCGCCACTCCCGCTCAAATCGCGCGGCTTCTGAAGCTCGTCGACGGCGGAACGATAAGCGGCAAGCAGGCGAAAGAGGTCTACGCGAAGATCGCCGGAACGAATCGCACGCCCGAGGACGTCGTGGCCGAGCTCGGGCTGGCGCAGGTGAGCGACGTCGCCGCCATCGAGTCGATTTGCAGGCGCCTCGTCGAGCAGAGCCCGAAGCAAGCCGAGCAACTCCGGGCCGGCAAGTCCGCGCTCATGGGCTATTTCGTGGGGCAGGTCATGAAGGAGACGCAAGGCTCTGCGAACCCGCAAATCGTCAACCAGGTGATGCGGCAGCTTCTCGGCCTGGAGTGAGCGCCCGCCCCCTCGCGCCCGTGCTTCAAGCGCCGCCGCCCGGGGACCGGGCCCAGCGGTCGCGCGCGCGTGTGCTCATCATCGACGACAACGCCGATCTGGTCGGTGCGCTCCGGGCGGTGCTCGTCGGGGCCCAGTTGATGGACGGTCGCACGACGCCGAGCCCCGACGGAGCCTCCGAACGGCAGCCCATAGAAGTGGTGGCGGCCGCGCGGGGAGACGACGGACTGGCCATCGCCCGTACGGTCGGATTCGACGTGGCGATCGTCGACGTGAAGCTTCCCGACGCCAGTGGCGTCGATCTCATCCCGCAGTTGCGTGCCGGCTCGCCGTTTGGAGAAGTCGTCCTCATCACCGGGTTCGCGTCGATGGACACGGCGATCGGCGCGCTTCGTTCCGGGGCCTTCGCCTTCATTCCGAAGTCGTTCCGGCCCGAGGAGCTCGTCTCGACGATCGAGCAAGCCCTGAAGAAGGTGCGTCTCGCGCGCGAACGCGACGAGCTCGAACGGCGATATCGCGCGTTGGTCGAGCTGACCGACGTTCTCGTCGTCGGCCTGGACGTCCGTGATTGCGTCGCGCTGTTCAACCCCAAGGCTTCCAAGGTCGCCGGAGTCGGGTCCAGTGAAGCCATCGGCCGGTCGTTCATCGACTGCTGGGTCTCCCACGAGGATCGGGCTCGGATGCGTGAAGCAATCGCCCTCGCGCGCGGCGGCCGAGCTCAGGAGATCGAGACCGGCTTCGTCGACCGCCCTCCCGACGGAACGTCTTGGTCGCCCGAAGTCCCCGCGCGTCGCCGCATACGCTGGCATCTGTCGATGGCGCGTGACGCCGGAGACGCGGCCCCGCTCGTGTACGGCATCGGAATCGACGTCACCGAGCGGCGCGCGCTCGAAAAGCGGGCGGTGGACGCCGAGGCGCTATCGGCCATGGGCACGCTGGCGCTCAACCTCGCGCACGAAATCCGCAATCCACTCAACGCGGCGGTCTTGCAGCTTCATTTGCTCGGGCGGCATGTGGACCGGCTCGCCGTCGACGACGATGTGCGGGGCGCGCTCCACCGGAAAGCGAAGATCGTGGGCGACGAGATTGGCCGCCTCAACCGGCTGCTCACCGAGTTTCTCGAGCTCGCGCGGCCGCGTGCCCCGGTGCGGGAACCCGTACACTTCGGGAAGCTCATCGACGACGTGCTCGACCTCGAGCAGGGCTCGGCGGTGGCGCGCGGGGTCGTGATCGAGCGAGCGATCGACGGCGATTGCGTTCTCCTCGGAGACCCGGAGAAGCTCAAGCAAGTGGCGCTGAACCTGGTGATGAACGCCCTCGAAGCGATGAAAGACGGAGGCAGGCTCCTGGTCACGCTCGCGGCCATCGGCGACCACCTACGGCTGGTCGTCCAAGACACGGGGACGGGCATCGACCCGACAGCGCTGGCCCAGATATTCGATCCATTTTTCACGACGAAAGAAGCCGGCACCGGGCTGGGCCTGTCCATCGTGCGCAAAATCATCGACCAGCACCGCGGCGAGGTGCGCATCGAGAGCCAACGCGGCGTGGGGACGCGCGCTACGGTGTTGCTACCGCGGGGCCGTTAGGCGGAAACAACCGGGCTAACGGCCAGGCGGCCGGAGCGGGAGAGCCGTCGTCGAAGGGGGCGGAGGGGGAATCCGCGCGAGCTCGGTTTCCCCGCCGCCGGTATCGATTGCCTGAATGGCGGCGAAGAGCCGGTCCATACCCACCTCGAGTGCGCCCTCCTTCAGAAAGAGGCCCACGACGCGCACGAGCCGGAGGGACGTCGTCTTGCCGAGGTCGATCTCTCGCTCCACGAACGCTTCGAACGAGGGAAAGCGCTTGGCTTCGTAGAGGCGACGCGCCTGGATGTCCTTGAGGACCACGCCGATGTCGTAAAACGTCTTCGGGAGGCTCTTCCGAAGCGCCTTGATCTGCGCCAAGGCCGCGTGTAGGTCGCGCACCTTCGACTTGATGTCTTCGGCATTTTCGGGCGTCCGAATCGTTGCTCGAGCGCTTCCGGGAAGGGGCGGCTCTGCCGCGCGCGCGCGGGCCTCTGCTGCATGCTTGGCGGCATGGCGTGCGGCCCAGGGGGCGGCGCCCCGGAGGCCGAGCTTGCGCTTGCCGCCTGCTTCTTCTTTCGTCGCCGCGCCGGCTCGAACGGACCCGGGTTTTCCGGCAGCCGGTGGCCTCATCGACGTGCGACCCTTGCCGGAATCGCCAGCCTTCGTCGCTGCAGCCTTCTTCGCTTTGGCCATATCGCTCTCGGTTCGGGGCAAAGCCCTTGCAAAACTTCGGCTTCGCGCCCGTTCCCCCCCGGCAATTCGCTCGTACTTGTCCGGGGGTGACGCGGGCGAAACGCTTTGGGCCCATTACCAGAGTCAAGAGGCGCGCGTCTACACGGGAAATGAATGGACGGCCGTACGGACCGGCGAGGCGGACCAAAGCCGGACCAAAATGAGGGCGGAAACGGCGCCATTGGCGGGGCCATGAAATGCGAAACCGGCTAGCATCGTCGGGCGGATGGCGGTTCTTACCAGCGTCGCGGAAGCCGATGTGCGACCGCTCCTTACCGGATACGGGCTCGGGGCTCTCCGCGGTATCGAGGGTATTGCGGGCGGCAGTGTGAACTCGAACTTTGCGGTCGAATGCGCGGGCGGACGGCTATTTCTTCGACTCTACGAAGAGCGAGACTTGGCCGGGGCGCAGCGCGAAACGGCCATGCTCGAGCGACTTGCCATGGCCGGGGTACCCACCCCTGCACCTCTGCGTCGCCTGGACGGCGAGTTCGTCTCGGTCGTCCGCGGAAAGCCGGCTGCGCTTTTTCCCTGGCGCGTAGGAACGATGCGCTGTCAGGCCGGAGTGACTGCGGAGGACACTCGCCGGGTCGGCGAAGCGCTCGCAAGGGTACATTTGGCGGGTTCGACCGAGTCGAGCGAACTCGGTCGCTTCCGATTCCGGGATCTGCTCGGAAGGCTCGACGCGATCGCCGCTAGCGGCGACGTCCGATTCGCCCCGCTCGTGCCGGGCTTGCGCGCCAGCCTCGAGCGCGTCCACGCCGCGCGCGATCCCGATCTGCCGAGGGGCCTCGTGCACAGCGACCTGTTTCGAGACAACGTCCTCTGGAACGATCGAAACGAAATCGAAGCGCTGCTCGACTTCGAGAGCGCCTGCGAAGGGACGTATGCCTACGATCTGATGGTTACGGTCCTGTCTTGGTGCGTCGCGGACGAGCTCCAACCGACGCTCGCCGGCGCCTTGCGGGCCGGTTACGAGACCGTGCGCGCGCTTTCGCCAGCGGAGAAGCGCGGCCTTTACGCCGAGGGACGCTTCGCGGCTCTGCGTTTCACCATCACGCGGATCACCGACTACGCGATGCGCACGGACGCGCAGGGTGCGCGCGTGGTCAAGGATTGGCGTCGATTCTTCCTGCGCTTCGAAATGCTCGAAGCGTTGGGGACCGGCGGACTACGGGACTTGCTCGGCATCGGAGCCTGATCGGCGAGGGCCCGGCAGACGGGCCGGAACCTATGGCTCGGCGGCGAAATGGTCGAATCCGCGCGATTCAATCGCCGTTTCCCCGTTCGCGCCGCGGAGCACGAGGCCGCTCCCGCGACGCACTTCTCCGATTCGCCGAAAGCCGGGGATTGGCGTATTG